>SLFT01000495.1 GCA_007124105.1 Candidatus Hydrogenedentota bacterium
AAATCGCATGGGTCAGGACCCTGAGTTGAACGCGCTGTTGGGCGCGCCGGACGCCGCAAGCGCGTCCAACGAAGGGGACGACGTGTATGAGGCGCTGATGAGCCTGGGATGTACGCCTGCCGAGGCCAAAAAGGCCGCCGCCCATGCCCGCGAAACGCTGGGCGCGGATGCTCCCGACGAGGAACTGACACGCGTTGCGTTGCGCTCCCTTGCAAAGGCAAGCCATGTCAAACGATGATGTGATTACCCCCAAATCACTGGCGGACGACGCCATTTACGATGACCAGATACGACCGCAACGGCTGGACGATTTTCCGGGTCAGGAGCCGATCAAGGAAAAACTGATGATCGCCGTGCAGGCCGCAAAACAGCGGCGCGAACCCCTTGATCACCTGCTGTTGAGCGGGCCGCCGGGGCTGGGGAAGACTACGCTGGCGCGTATCATTGCCAATGAGATGGGGGTGGACATCAAGCAAAGCGCGGGCCCTGTTATCGAACGGCAGGCCGACTTGTCCGCTATATTGACTAGCCTTGAAGAGTTTGATGTCCTGTTTATTGACGAGATACACCGGTTGAACCATGCCGTTGAGGAAACGCTGTACTCGGCCATGGAAGATTTCGAGGTGGACATTATGCTCGGCAAGGGCCCCACGGCGCGTTCCATGAAAATAGGGTTGAAACCCTTTACCTTGATAGGCGCAACAACGCGCGCGGGGCTGTTGACGCCGCCGCTACGGGCGCGGTTTGGCGATACGTGCCGATTCGATTTGTACACGCCCGAGGAACTGGAATGTATCATCAATCGTTCCGCCCGCATTCTGGACGTGCCCATTCAACCTGACGGCGCGCTCGAGATAGCGGCGCGCTCGCGGGGCACCGCGCGCATCGCCAATCGCCTGTTGCGCCGTGTCCGCGATTTCGCCCAAGTCAAGGGCGACGGCGTAATTACGCGTGATGTGGCCGATGCCGCCTTGCAGCTGTTGCGCATAGACCACCTCGGGCTGGACGACATGGACAGGCTGATTCTCGACGCGCTCATCGTTAAGTTTGGAGGCGGCCCCGTGGGCGCGGCCAGCCTGGCGGTTGCTGTGGGCGAGGAACGGCAGACGCTCGAGGAAGTACACGAACCCTACCTGATACAGATAGGATTCATAAAGCGCACCCCCCAGGGCCGCGTGGCCACGCAACACGCCTTCCGCCATCTCGGTAAAACACCCCCGCGCGAGGAGGGACAGACGCGCTTGTTGTAAGTAACTGCGGTACGCCGGAATAAAATCCGCATTTACTTGTTGTTTTTTCCGAGAGCGACTGTATTTCTGGGAAACGCCTAATTTGACAAAGAAAAAAGCGCAACGCTCTCGGTATTTCCTCATGGAGCGTTGCGCCTTGGCAACGTTTTCCTGTTATCCGGTGTCAGCGTACCTAACGCATGGTGGTTTACATTTCTGGTGGCGGCGGCGCCGGCGTCGGTAAAGCATCATCGGTCGGCGCGGCCGGTGGCGCTGGCGGCGCTTCCACTGGCGGTGGCGCGTCAACGGACGGTAACGGGGGCTGGTCTGGTTCGGGAGCGCAATCATTGGTACATGCCGTGTGGGTCAGTGTTCCGAAAAACATAAGCCCAAACGCAAATAACAGTGTCAAAATAAGTTTTGGGGTCATTGCCTACATCCTTTCTCTTCTGGCGGCACTTACATGATGCTTGCGCCGCCGCCTGCGGCTTCCTTACAAAGACATACATACACCTGCTTGCAGAGGTCATAAGCGCGAAATTGTCGTGTGTCCTGTTTTCAATAGTTGGCTTTGGCCGGTGCTATTGCATCTGCTGCTGCATTTGTCTTTGCAGCTGTTCGCGCTGTTCCGGCGTCAGTTGTTCCATTTGTTGTTGCTGCTGCATTTGTTGTTGCAACTGCTCGCGTTGTTCCGGCGTCATTTGTTCCAACTGCTGCTGCTGCATCCGTTGCTGTAGCGCTATCATCGTTTCCTGCATTTCCGTGTCGGACATGGCGAGTTCTTTTTCCTCAAGCACATCAGCGATGCCGTGTATAAGCACGTCCGTGTTGATATCTACATCGCCCTGCAGAACTGAATGGCCAATCTGCGCGCCAATGGCATAGCTGACTTTGTCTTGCTCAGTATCAATTGTTGCGTCGCTTGTTTCCGGCTCTTCGGTATCCGCATCGGCAAAGGCTACCAGATTGAAGGCGACTGCGCTGATGCAGAGAAAGGCCGCGACAATAATGATGCTGGTGTAACGTGACTTCATGGAATCTCCTCTTCTTTGTTGTAACTGGACACAGCAGAACAACTGCGTCGGTCCTGATGACCAATCTGGTCAACCTGTATGGCCTGATGAACGGCAAAAAATGCAATTTAGTTGACAAAAAGTTCGTTTTCAGTAAGGTTACTAAGCGTAGTATTAGTGCAAGGATTATTTATAGGTGACCCTTTTAGTGTGTAAATGAAGGTTGGGGAAGAAGGCGAGGTAGTAGTTGCTGCGTGAGTGAACGCATCGGCTGTATGCGCGTGCTATTCCCTTATCTGTTACTCGCATCTACCTTTCAATAAATACGGAAGGGGCAGGCATTCCCGTTGTCAATATCGCATGGAAGCGCCGGTGATAATTTCGGGGAGTTCTTCGGGAAGAATAATTTTTGCGAGATAGATGTCCTGAAGCCAATGAAACGCGTTGCGTACAGCTTCAGGTGTGTCGAGAACAGCGGCGGAAATTTTTTCTTGATAGGCCGCCAACAAGTTTTGCTGATATATCGGCGTGTCGAGACGCGCTGCTACATCTTCGGCAAGCGCGTCGAGGGTGGCGCGGGGCTTAAGCTGGATGCGGATGCGCCATAGCAATTCTTCGGGGGTGACCACGCGCACATGCTGTGCGAGTCGTTGTACGCACCACCACGTGGGCTCGTAGGCGTTGCGCACAAATTCGTCCCGGGGCCAAGGATGGCGTTGTTTCAGTTCTTCGGCCAGCGGATCATTGGCGGCATCCGCACGCTTGAAATAGGACCAGGCATGCACAATAGTCCAGTCAAAGTGTTCTTCCGTTTCGGGCAAGCCCGCATGGGGTTGTTCGTTGATCATATTGGCCACCAGCGCGGGCGGCCCGTTATTTTCAATATGGGCCAGGCCGCTCCAGATGGCGAAGCGAGGCGACACCACCGGGATGGGGCGTCCCTGCGCGTTTTCCACCCAGCGAATTGCGCCCCGTCCCGCATTATACGGATGGTATTGCATGGCTAACACGCCAACCAGTTCCGGGATTTGTTGCGCGAAACAGCGGTAGCCGTGCATGGCGCCTTCGCTCGTCCAGTCTTCGGCGATGTTAATGACCACGCGCATACCGAGTTTTGCCATGCGCTGGCCGAACATGTTTACGCGTTCGGAATACCAGTCTGTCTGCGGATCGCGTCCATGTCCGTAAGCGTCGGGATAATAGTAGCCCGAGGGAAAGGTAAGGGCCTGGTCGTTTGGCGAGGCGGTGCGCGCCAGATGCGCCAGCAACGACACGCCCACCTGGCTCAGGTGGCTGACGGGCATGGTCCAGCCGAAGGGAAAAGCGCCCCGGTTGTCTGCCTGCCAATAGGCGTTGGGACGGTTGATGAAATTGCCGAGAAACCATTGTACGTTGTCGCCGTCGCTGAGCACGAAACTGGTGAAGTGGGTGTCTTCGGGCCAGTCGAGCAAGAGCGGATCGGTTTGGGAACGGCGATTGACTTGCAACGCGTCCCAGTCCACATCGCGCCCAGCCGACACTGCGCTCATGACGGGCAGATTCATGATCCAGTTCGAGGCGGTGGTAAAATGGGCGAACCGGCTCAGCTGCTCCACAAATGTGTGTTCATCGCCCGCGTTCCAGCCCAGGGTGGGCGCGTTGGGTTCGAGCCACTGCAACACCTCGTCTACCAGCGGCGTGACGCCAAACACGCACAGCGACCGGGTTGCAATAGCGTAGTCGCGCATGTGCGGCGCCTTGGGATCAAGCAAATGCAGCGACTTTCGGGTGAACACACCTCGATGGTTTTCGAAGCACCAGCGCTCATCTTTGTCGCTTACATCCAGCAGCGGCTTCAGACCCATAGCGCGAAACACCGATTCCGCGCGTTCCTCGACAATGACCGCGCCCAGTTCCGCCGCCATGTTCGTGGCCACGTTGGCGGAATTGTTGTAGGCCGGATCGTTCAGGTTAATCTTATCGTACATGCCGCGGTCGCTGCCATCGGCGCGATACAGAATATATCCGTTCACCCACCCTTGCTCAATGCCGAGTTTTATTGTTTCTTCCAGGCTGGATAGGGAGACGGTTGTTGCTCCGGTACGCGAAACGATGTCGTCCAGGATAAGGGTATAACTGGCGATGCCGGGACTGTGTACCCAGACCATGGCATCGCCGCCGTTTTCACGCGCGTCCAGCGCGGCCAGCCCCGCGAGGGACATCATGGTGAAGCTCCACGCGCCAAAAGAGCCGCCCCGGTCGCCATCGTATAACGCCGGGAAATCGTCAATATTCGGCGTGACATAAATAGTTGCCGGCGCCGGCATTTTTACCAGGTAATCCTGCATGGCCGCCTGCGCGGTCGCAAGCGACATAACCACCATGAAAACGATAATGCCATATCTCATTTGATGCTCCTCGGGGTATGCTGCATGTTTCCCGAAGCGGCGTGTACGTTCAGCGCCATTGCGCTGAACAAATTGCGCGTGGGAAGCGGCACTATAGCACGTTTTCCGAGGAGGCTGCCAGCTGATCAATCTTTACCGCCAGTATGAAATCATTGCGCGACAAACCGTCAATCTTTTTTGTCCACAACGTCAGTTTCACGCGGCTGTAATCAATCGAGATATCCGGGTGGTGTCCCTCCGCTTCCGCGACGTCGGCTATCTGGTTCACAAAAGCAATGGCAGCGCGGAAATCCTTGCATTTGAATTCCCGCTCAATTTTTGCGTCCGACAAGGTCCACAGGGGTGTGTCTGCGGCCAGCGTACGCGCTGCGTCCGGGGGTAGGGGCGTTCCGCCGGCCTGACATGGTTTACATGTTTCTTGTGACAATGACATAAAAAAATCCTTTCTGTATTGCAGTGTTTACGATAACACCATTACTTTCAGAGACATTCCGGAAGTGACGCAAAACGCCATGATTCCGGAGTGTTGCGAGGCCGGAAGAATATGCCATTGCTATGAGTCTACACTCCAACGACTGCTTTATTCTTGATTCTCCCCCTGTATCTAAGGGTAGACTATCCCAAGCCCACATATCGCAGCAGGGATGCGACGCAAGTTGGCAGGATATAGGGCTGGCGTGCTTGTGCTTTTTAGCGCCTGATCGGTCAGGAACGACGATCAAGAACAAGAAGTTCTTTATTATGGTATGTTGTTCACGCTTTAGAGTGCCGGGGCAGCATATAATTTTTTGGCAATACATACATCCTGGCGCACTAAAGCGTGAGCAACATACAGCGTTTACATTTCTTTGGGTTGCGGGTATTGACCGTGTTGGATGGAAAGAGAATTAACCTGGGGAGAATCCGAATATGACAGGGCTTCATTATCTGGACTGGTTGGTAGTCGGCGTCTATTTTGGCATCCTGGCGCTGGTGGTATGGCGTACGGCGCGTCGTCAGGAAACCTCTGCCGACTATTTCCTGGCGGGTCGCAATGTAGGCTGGTTTGTTATTGGCGCGTCTTTGTTCGCGTCGAATATTGGCTCGGAACATCTGGTCGGGCTGGCCGGTTCTGGCGCAAAAAGCGGCGTGGCCATGGCCCATTACGAGTTACATGCCTGGTGCCTGCTGGTGTTGGGCTGGGTGCTTGTGCCCTTCTATTATCGCGCCGGGGTGTATACCATGCCCGAGTTTCTTGAGCGGCGTTACAACCCCACTGCCCGCTGGATTCTGTCATTGGTCAGTCTCGTGGCCTACGTGTTCACGAAGGTAAGCGTAACCGTGTACGCGGGCGGCACGGTGTTCCAGGCGTTGTTGCCCGAACTGGAAATTGCCGGGATAAACAGCTTCTGGATTGGCGCGGTCAGCGTGGTGGTGTTGACAGGTTTCTATACCTGCTTCGGCGGTCTGCGCGCCGTGGTATACACCGATGCGGTGCAAACGGTGGTGCTGATACTGGGTTCGTTGTGCGTCACCGCTATCGGCCTGTATCAGCTGGGCGGCTGGGCGGAGTTGCGCGAATTGAGCGGAACTGAACGATTCAATCTCTGGCGGCCCGCGAGCGATCCCGAGTTTCCGTGGCCGGGCATGTTGTTTGCCGCGCCCATCGTTGGCCTGTGGTACTGGTGTACGGATCAGTATATTGTGCAGCGCACGCTCGCCGCGCGCAATCTCAAGATGGCTCGTCGCGGTACGCTGTTCGGCGCGTACCTGAAGATTACGCCTGTATTCCTGTTTATTGTGCCTGGAATGATTGCCTATGCGTTGGTGCAGAAGAATATGCTGGTGCTGGATGATCCTGATCAGGCTTTTCCCGCCATGGTCAGCCAGCTGTTGCCTGTTGGCATACGCGGCTTGGTGGTGGGCGGGTTGCTCGCCGCGCTCATGAGTTCGTTGTCGTCTCTGTTTAATTCATGTTCCAGTTTGTTTACTGTTGATATTTACAAAAAAATTGCGCCCCGGGCCTCGGAGCGGGAATTGGTGACCGTGGGCCGCATGGCCACCGGCGTAGTGGTGGTTCTCGGGTTGCTCTGGATACCAGCCATGCAATTGGTGGCGGGGGCGCTGTACGAGTACCTGCAAAGCGTACAGGCCTACCTTGCGCCGCCCATGACAGCCGTATTTTTCCTGGGTGTGTTCTGGAAACGGGTCAACGGCAAGGGCGCCGTGGCGACGTTGTTGCTGGGGTTTGCATTGGGCCTGGCCAAACTTGGCTGCCAGGTGTACGCCGGACTCGTGCCGCCCGAACGGTTGGAGACGTTGTCGTTCATACAACAAATGCTTGTCGCCTATGGCAGCATTAATTTTCTCCTTTTCTGCGTGTATCTGTTCCTGTTCTGCTGCGCTACGCTGGTGTTGGTAAGCCTTTGCACCGCGAAGCCTGATACGGCGCAGATCGCAAATCTGACGTATGCCACCAACACCGCGGAGGGTCGCGACGAGGTGCGCGCAAGCTGGAACCGGTGGGACGTGATTCATACAACGGTGGTGCTGTTGATTATCCTGAGCGTATATTTGTATTTCACGGGGTAGCGGATACCGTTGTTCATCCAATACTCTGTGATAGCGATGGTTGTCGTTTTTTGTTTTCTTGAAAGACATATTTTATGGGACGTTTTATTACAAAGAATTCGCCTCTGTTTATCCTCGCCGCGTTATGTATCGTGCTGGCCATTGTGTCGCCCACATTTCGCTCGTCGGGCAACCTGCAAGGCGTGGCGCAGCGGACGGCGGTGGTGGGCGTGATGGCCATTGGCCAGCTGGCGGTCATACTTACGGCGGGCATTGATTTGTCTGTCGGCAGTGTGGCCGCGCTGGGCGGCGTTGTCGGCTGTAAAGCCATGGTGGATTACGGCGTTCCGGTAATTCCCGGAATACTGATCGGCGCGGGCGTGGGTCTTCTGTGTGGTTTAATCAACGGCTTTCTTGTGGCCAAGGGACGCATCCCGCCCTTCATTGTCACGCTTGGCATGATGATGGTGGCGCGTGGGTTTACACTGATTTTTTCCGGCGCCATCGCGGTGTCCGGTCTGCCCGCGGGATTCGCGTGGCTGGGCGGCGCGCGGGGCTGGTGGTTGCCCACGGGGCTGATGTTCGGGTTTGCCGCTGTTTTCGCGGTAGCGCTCAATTTTACACGGTTTGGACGGTCGCTTTACGCCTTGGGCGGCAACAGCGAGGCGGCCCGTCTTTCGGGTATCCCTGTTGACAGGGTGCGTATTGCCGCGTTTGCCATCAGCGGCGCGTGCGCCGGGTTTGCTGGTATGATGCTGGCCTCGCGCACGAGTATAGCGTCGCCCACGGGCGGGGAGATGTACGAACTTTACGCCATTGCCGCTTGCGTTATTGGCGGCGCGAGCCTGATGGGTGGTGAGGGCGGCGCGTTCGCCGCCATCGCCGGCGCTTTGATTATGACCGTCTTGCGGAACTTCTGTAATTTACAAAATATTAATGTTCACTGGCAGCAGATTCTTGTCGGCGCGTTGCTAATTGCGCTCGTTTATTACGATAACCGCCGCAAACGCAAGGCGGGACTGCTGCGCAATTGAAATGCATGCGTTGTATAATGAAACCAAAACGTTGAAAGGAACTATGATGATGCTTTTTCGTATCGCGTTGTTGATCGCATTGGCTGTCGTTATTCGCGTTGGCGGTGTTGCCGCCGCTTCCGAGGTGACTGTATGGATGAGTACACAGGACGGCGAAAAACAGTTGAGCCTCGAGCCGTCGTTGCAATTCGAACCCAGACGCGCGACCGGCGATACGGTTATTGCCGTGGACCCGGCGACGACGCATCAAACCATTTTAGGGCTTGGTTCGTCATGGGAACACGCGACGGTCGAGAACCTGTACCGACTTCCCGAGGCGGAACGCAACGCGATCATTCAGCGCGTGGTGTGTCCGGAGGAGGGGATTGGCATGAACCTGATGCGCTTGTGCATCGGCGCAAGCGATTTTATCGGGGAGCCGTATTACACGTATTGTGATTTGCCGCCGGGAGAAACGGACCCTGGCCTCGAGTGCTTCTCCATCGAAAAAGACCTCGAACGGCAAATCCCGGTGATTAAAAAGTCCATGGAGTATAATCCGGATATCCTATTCTTTGCGTCGCCCTGGAGTCCGCCGGCATGGATGAAGACCAGCGGCGAACTGGGCGGCGGCGAATTGAAACCCGAGTATTATGATGCCTGGGCGCGCTATCTGTTGAAATACATTCAGGCCTACGAAGCGGAGGGCATCCCCATTTACGCCATCACCGTGCAGAATGAGCCCAACCATGAAGACCCTGATTATCCCACAACGCTCTGGACCGGAGAACAACAGCGCGATTTTATTCGCGACCATCTGGGGCCGTTGTTCAAGGAACATGGGATCACGACGCTGATATGGTGCTGGGACCATAACTGGAACAACCTGGATTTCCCCCGCGCTGTCATGAGCGACCCGGAAGCGGCCCAGTATGTGGACGGCACGGCGTTTCATCACTACGAAGGGTTTGTGGATGCCCAGTCTGAATTCAAGGAAGAGTTCCCGGATAAAGACATCTATTTTACCGAGGGGTCGGTGTTCCGGACTATTGGCGGCGTTCGTCTTATCGAAATTCTGCGGCACTGGTCGCGCACCTATAACGCCTGGGTAACCATGCTTGACGAGCACCGAAAACCCAACCGCGGCCCCCATCTAGCCAGCGCCACCAGCATCGAACTGAAAGACGATCTTACGGTCGAGTACCGCTATGATTATTATATGTACGGTCAGTTCATGCGTTTTATCCAGCGTGGCGCCGCGCGTATTGACAGCACTGCGCCCGACATCCGCAATTTTGCGAATGTCGCTTTCAGAAACCCGGACGGGACTATTGTATTGGTTGTCGCCAACGCCGGGCGCGAGGCGCGCGCTTTTGCGGTGCAATGCCTCGGACAAACGTTTCAAGCGGAAATACCGGCCAATTCCGTGGCCACCTATACATGGACGCCATAAACCGGTTGGTGTTTTGTTTTCCTATTACGGCGCCGTCAACGTTCTATAATTGCCGTAGACGCATATCGCATCCGTAAGGATCGGCGGCTGCGCGGTTAAAAGCGTTTTTCGAGGTTGAAAGGAATTTGTATGAGATGGATATGCCTTGACCAGAAGTCTTTCTTTCTGACGGTTGCCGGCGTCTTGTTTCTGCTGGGCGGCGCGCGTATGGCTGCGGCATCGGATGCCGCGCCTGATGCGCTTGAGGCGCCCGAACCAGTCGCGGCGGAGGAGATGCCCTACGCCACATTGTATCAGGCGGTGAAGGCCGGTGAATTGTATGCCGCGTTGGACATGATCGAAGCGGGCGCCGAAGACGATGAAAGAGATGCGCAAGGCCGCAATGCGTTGCTGCTGGCGGCGGAAATGGAACTGCCCCATGTTATCACCGTGCTGGTCGATCAGGGCGAGGACATCAACGCGCAGGATAAACTGGGCAACAGCGCGCTGCATCTGGCGGCGGCCGCGAACGACATGTACACGGCGCAAATGTTGTTGATTAAGGGCATAAACAGGGGTCTTGTCAATGACAGCGGCTATACACTGCTGGAAGAGACAACCCTGGCGAGCGATGTGGAACTGGTGAAAAAACTCATAGACATTGGTATGAGCCCGCTCGCGAGTTTTACAGCAATGTATCGCTCCGCCTATAGCGTTGCCGCCGAAGCGCAGAACTGGGAGATGACCGCCCTGTTCAGAAGCCTGGGTTTCGATCGCGGCCCTCTGGCCAATGCGGCTCATGGCGATTTGAGGGCCTTTGTTGAATATGCCGAGAACGAGTCCGCCCAACTTTTCGAGCAATGTCGTTCAGGCACGACCCCTATTTATATAGCGGCAACGAGCGGGCATTACGATGTGGTGAAATTCTTATTGGATCAGGGCGCTTCCCCAACTGTTGCAACCATTGAAAACGATGAACCGTTTGCGGCCGCATTGAGAGCAGGCCATACGGAAATCTTCACGCTTCTGTTGGAGTATGGCCTTGATATTAACCATCGAGACAGCACATATTTCGGCAACACGCCTTTGATTCATGTGGTGCGCGACGGAAATCTGGAACTGATGGATTTTCTTCTTGATCTGGGCGCCAATATCGGCTATGCCTCCGGCGCGGGCGATACTCCGTTGCACAACGCAGTGGACGCAAATCAGTTTACAGCGGCGCAGCGATTGCTTGAATATGGCGCCATCGTGGACATAAAGAATCATCGCGGATTGACGCCGCTGCATCTGGCCGCTTCGCTGAACCATGTCGAATTCGGTGAGTTGTTGCTCAGCTACGGCGCAAATATCAACAACACGGATGTGCGTCGCTGGACGCCTCTTCACATCGCCGTTGACGCGAGCCATGTTGCCATGGTACGGTTCCTTGTGGCCAATGGCGCGGAACCGTCTCCGCGCGATCGGGAGGGAGATACCCCCCTTCACCTTGCGGCCGAAAAGGAACTGTTCAGCATTGGCGTTGTACTGTTGGAGGCGGATGCTGCCGTGGATGAAAGGAATGAAGCGCTGACGGCACCGTTGCATATTGTAGCGCGCAAGGGATTAACGCAATTCGTGGAGCGAATGATTGCGGCAAAGGCCGACGTAAACCTTCTGGACGCCGATGGACGCGCGCCAGTTTTTCTTGCTCTACGCAATGAGCATGACTCCGTCGCTCATCTCCTTGAAGCGGCGGGCGCGCATCTGGATGTTGTTGACAACGTGGGCCGAACCCTCATGTTTCCTGCCGCGCGCGGCCAGGAGGCGGCCGCGGCAGCATGGCTGGTGGAATCCGGCCTGGATGTCGCCGTGTCTGATAAGGACGGGGTGACGCCGTTGCACATTGCCGCGTTTTATGGCGGCCAGGAAACGTTGAATTACTTGTTGGCGCAGGGGGCCGACGTAAATGCCCGCGACGTCAACGGCGCAAGCCCCTTGCACACGGCCGCGGCGCGCGGGCATATCATGAACGTGCGGCAACTGGTGAGCCAGGGCGCTGATGTGCTGGCGAGTGATCATGAAGGACGGTTGCCGCTTCACAGCGCCATGCGCAATGGACATTGGGGACCGGCGCAGTTCTTTATCTTGCGCAATGTGCCGGTGAATGCGCAGGATAACGACGGCAATACGCCTTTGCATCTGGCGGCGGCGGAAGGATTTCAACGGGTTTCCAGACTGCTGCTCTCCCACGGCGCGGATTTCCTGATCAGCAATAAGGCGAATGAAACACCGTTGGGTGTTATCGAACGCGTTGTTGGCGAGGAAGAGCTGGGGGAAGAGACGACGGCGCGGGAGCGGTCTGCTTACATAGGACGCCGCAATACAGCGTTGTTCCTTCGCGCTCTGGTCATGGATGAATACGCCAACGCCGCCGGGCGAGGCGACGCGGAGTTTATGGAACGGCTTGCGGGAGCGTATCCAGCGTATATAAATGCGCTGGTTCGTGGAAAGTCGCCGTTGTATCGCGCGGCCCTGCATGACGCCGATGACCTGGTGCGGATACTGTTGGCGCATCATGCCGACCCCAATATCCCCGCTGTTGCCGATGGCGACATGACGCCGTTGCACGCGGCCGCCCTGAACGGAAATGAAGAGATAGCGCGGTTGTTGGTTGAGGCGGGCGCCAACCATCAGGCGGCAACCCTGGCCGGTGAAACGCCTTCGCAACTTGCGGAAAAGCATGACCGCCATGCTGTTTCAAAACTACTCGAAACAACGGCGTCCGCGCAGCCAGAAGATAACGACTGATGCGTATTTCCCGCCTCTCGCTCACGATGATTCTTGATGTAAAGAAAGGGATGTCGTATGCAAGAAACCGATAACGCTTCGTGCGCCGAGGCGGACGGGCAGTGCAATACCTGCACGAGACATTTCTTTTGGGTGACGGGCGTTGCCGCATTATGGGCGTTCAGCATGGCAATGTATATTGCGCCGCTGACGCCGGAGATGATAGAACGGTTTTACTCGCGTGGATTGTATCGCCTCATTCTTGGCGTTGTGGCCCCGATAACGGGCGCCGTTCCATTTTCGATTATGCTGGGGCTGCTGTTTTTTGCCCCCATAACCTTCCTGCTGGTGTGGGCGGGAAACTGGATTTACCGACGGCGCGTGTTGCGGCTGTCCCATTGGCGCGGCGCCGCCTGGGGGCCAAAGTGGCTGCTTGTTGTTTTACCTATCCTGTGGCTTTGGTTCCTGCTGTTCTGGGGGATGGGATATCAGCGCGTACCCGTGGAGGAACGCCTGGCTTTTGATCTTTCAGAGATGACCGATGATGAGGTGCGGCAAATGAAAGACGGCTTGCTGGCGGTCATCCATCGCGATCAGCCTGAACAGCAAGCGGACCGCGATGTGGAACGCGCCGTCAGTGAAATTGCGGTCGCCATGCAGGCTGCTGTCATGGAATGGGAGGGAAGGCCCATACAAATTCCGCGGCGCGTGAAGGCAACGCCGCCAGGTATGCTGCTGATGAACGGCACATCGGGGATATGCGCGCCTTTTACCCTCGAACCGCATGTGGACGGCGGCCTGCCCGACACCACGTTTGTTGCAGTGGCAGCCCATGAACTGGGCCATATCGCGGGCGTCTGCGATGAAGGCGAAACGAATCTGCTGAGTTATATCGCTGGACTACGCGCTGATGATCCGTACGCGCGGTACGCCGTTGCGTTGAGCGCTTACAGACGCATGGCCGGACAGATCAGCGAGAGCAGAGCGCGGGCGCTTGAACGATTGCCTGAGCAGGCGCGCAACGATTTGAAACGCGCAAGCGAAGCGTCGCAACGCTATCGCATTGAGTGGCTGCAAACATGGAGCTGGCGCGCTTACAACCAGTACCTGAAATCGCAAGGCGTTCGGGAAGGGGTGCGCAGCTATGGGCGCGGCACAGAGTTGCTCGTGTACGCGTTGCGCGGCGGTTACATCGCATTGCCCGAAGCGCAAGCAATGGATGGCGTCAACGCGCAATCGGGATCGGATGACGCAATCGAATAATAGACGCCCACAAAAATTGCGCCCATGAAACGGGCGATAACAACATAATGTTCGAGTGTCGAAAGCATGGACAGACGCCGCAGAAACGTAAATGGATGCGCTGTCATCCATTGTGATTGTTCGGGCGTTTCCCCTTCGCTGTTGCATGACGAACGTCGCAAGACGCCAGTCTGTGAGGCGGCAAAAAAAAAGAAGGTATAGGAAGTTGACATTGCCCTTACAGGTCGTGTATACTTCGCATGCTTTTGTTGACGGCACGTAGCGCCGCACACCAGCGCATGGACGGTGGCTGAAAAAAAAACTTGACATGATGCTGGGCGCTGTGGTAAACTACGTGTCCGCCGCTCGCGAAGGCGGGTGGCTTACACCTCCCCCATACGGCCAAGCGCACACGATGTGTCTTGCTGTGGCGAGGGAGAGAGTTTAATCTGAATAGTGGAATTTTCAAGAACAGCCATGCCTTCTGATGAAGATGCGGCGGTTGAAATGAAACTTGACAGATGGCTCCAGATGATGGTATAATCACCTTTTGGGCGTATATTGCTTAGAGAGTGATGCCCGTGTTGCGCAATGGACGCAGCAAACGCTTTTTGAAAATTGAATACGATGTACAACATAACATGGTCGCTTGTGTCCAGAACAAGGCTTCGGCCTTATTTTGGCCCATAACGACGTTAGATTTCCTTTGTGTTGTAATTCAAAAGAGAACAACATTACATCTAGGGAATCAAACTTTGACAATAGCAATATCGGGCTTGTCCCGGTGTTGTTCGAATTTTTTAATTCGGAGAGTTTGATCCTGGCTCAGAACGAACGCTGGCGGCAGGCCTCATACATGCAAGTCGAGCGATTAAAGCTCCTTCGGGAGTGTATAAAGCGGCGAACGGGTGAGTAACAGGTGGATGATCTGCCTCCCGGTGGGGGATAACGGTTGGAAACGGCCGCTAATACCGCATTCGGTTGTCGCGTTGCGGCGCGACAAAGAAAGGCGCTTCACGGCGTCGCCGGGAGATGAGTCCGCCCCCCATTAGCTAGTTGGTGGGATAATAGCCCACCAAGGCAACGATGGGTAGCCGAGCTGAGAGGTTGATCGGCCACACTGGAACTGAGACACGGTCCAGACACCTACGGGTGGCAGCAGTAGGGAATATTGGACAATGGGCGAAAGCCTGATCCAGCCATGCCGCGTGAGCGATGACGGCCCTTGGGTTGTAAAGCTCTTTTCTGAGGGAAGAATATCCGGAGGAGGAAATGCCTTCGGCTTGACGGTACCTCAGGAATAAGGAACGGCTAACTCCGTGCCAGCAGCCGCGGTAATACGGAGGTTCCAAGCGTTGTTCGGAATTACTGGGCGTAAAGGGAGCGCAGGCGGATAGGTCAGTCTAAAGTGGAATCCCGGGGCTCAACCTCGGACGTGCTTCGGATACTGCCTGTCTTGAGTTCGTGATAGGAAGATGGAATTCAGGGTGTAGCGGTGAAATGCACAGATATCCTGAGGAACACCAGTGGCGAAAGCGGTCTTCTGGCACGAAACTGACGCTGAGGCTCGAAAGCGTGGGTAGCAAACGGGATTAGATACCCCGGTAGTCCACGCCGTAAACGTTGTATACTAGGTGTAGGAGGTATCGACCCCTTCTGTGCCGCAGCTAACGCACTAAGTATACCGCCTGGGGAGTACGCGCGCAAGCGTGAAACTCAAAGGAATTGACGGGGGCCCGCACAAGCGGTGGAGCATGTGGTTTAATTCGAGGCAACGCGAAGAACCTTACCCAGACTTGACATCCTGGAAATCCCCTGGAAACAGGGGCGTGCCCGCAAGGGAATCCAGAGACAGGTGTTGCATGGCTGTCGTCAGCTCGTGTCGTGAGATGTTGGGTTAAGTCCCGCAACGAGCGCAACCCCTGCTTGCAGTTACCATCGGGTAATGCCGGGCACTCTGCAAGGACTGCCGCTGATAAAGCGGAGGAAGGTGGGGACGACGTCAAGTCATCATGGCCCTTACGTCTGGGGCTACACACGTGCTACAATGGCCGGCACAGTGAGACGCAAGACCGCGAGGTGGAGCTAATCTCAAAAAGCCGGTCTCAGTTCGGATTGGAGTCTGCAACTCGACTCCATGAAGTCGGAATCGCTAGTAATCGCGCATCAGCAATGGCGCGGTGAATACGTTCCCGGGCCTTGTACACACCGCCCGTCACATGACCCGAG
>SLFT01000058.1 GCA_007124105.1 Candidatus Hydrogenedentota bacterium
CTTGGGCTGTGTTATGTAGCCCCTTCGGGGCATTGTTTGAATAAGGCGTCATGTTTTATACTCAGTTCGCCATACACTAACGACATGATATTTGCAGGCAAGAACAAAGAGATACAATATGGTAGGAATTGTAGCAGAAAAAGACAGGAATCACAACCTTTTCATGGCGATAAAAGGTACATGGTGGCATATTTATGCTGCTTGGCATACAAAACGGTTACATTTATAGCGTGCGTGTAGAAGCCATATTCCTGTCGTATTGCCGGGGTGCATACTATCAGGGAAACGCGGCAGCGATGCCGCAGTAATAGATATCGCGGAATGCCTGGATATAACAACACAACGCCGGAACGCGTAACGCGTCCGGCGCTGTGTCATGATGGAGGTTGGTATGATGAGAGAGACGTTATTCTACAGTAACGCTCTTGGCAAGGTTCCTGGGTTGGTCTACATCGCAGCCGCGATTGACAGCCACGTAATAGGAGAACAGCTGCAAGGGCACGGCCACGAGAATTGGGCTGTAGGGTTCATAGCACTCGGGAATGTAAATAACATCTTCGCTGTGCGCCAGAATCTGTTTGTCGCCTTCCGTTGCCACAGTGATCACCAGCCCGTCGCGCGCTTTGATCTCCTGGATATTTGAAACCATCTTCTCGTAGGTGTCGCCCTGGGTGGCAACGCATACCACGGGCAATTCATTTGTAACAAGCGCAATGGGGCCGTGCTTCATTTCGCCTGCGGCATAGCCTTCGGCGTGAATGTAACTGATTTCCTTCAGTTTCAATGCGCCCTCGAGCGCGCTCGGGAAATTATAGCTGCGTCCGAGATACAAGGCGCTTTGGGCGTCGCGGTACTTCGGCGTTTCCGCCAATCGCTTGATTACGTCCTGGTTGTCCAGTATGGTCTGAATCTTTTCCGGAATGGCGCGTAAGTGCGCAATCATCTCTTTCGCCTGCGCCTTGTCCATGATGCCCCGCGTCTCCGCCAGCCAGATTGTGAACAGGGCGAAAGCGGTGACCTGCGAGGTGTACGCCTTGGTGGAGGCGACGCCGATTTCGGGGCCGGCCTGCTGATACACCACGCCGTGGGACTCGCGCGCCACACTGGAGCCTACCGCGTTGACAATGGACGCTACTTTCGCGCCCAGACTCTTGGCGATGCGGATGGCCTCGAGCGTGTCGGCGGTCTCGCCGCTCTGCGACACGGGGATCATAATAGTGTGGGGGGGCACAATGGGGTCGCGATAGCGATATTCGGAGGCCAGATCAAGTTCCACCGGCACCTTGGCAAACTTCTCGATAAGGTATTTTCCGACCATGCCCGCGTGCCACGCGGTACCACAGGCGACAATGGTGATTTTCTGACAGGCCTTCAGCTCCTCGACGCTGATGTTCATGTCGGGAATACGCACCTCGTCGGAGCCTTCCTCGACGCGCCCGCGCAACGTGTTTCGGATCACATCGGGCTGCTGGTGAATCTCCTTGAGCATGAAATGGGGGTAGCCCTCTTTCTCGGCGGCGGCATCGTCCCAGTCCACGTGGGTCATATCGAGCGTCACGGGGTTTCCGGCAAGGTCTTCAATGCGCACCTTGCCTCGCTTGATCTCGCATACCTGACCGTTGTCAATGTAATACACGTCGCGGGTATATTTCATGATGGCGGGAACATCGGAACCGATAAAGGCCTCGTCCTCGCCCACGCCCACAATAAGCGGGCTGCCGTGGCGCGCCGCCACCATCACGTCAGGATTGTCCTTGCAGATAACGCCGATGGCGTAAGCGCCTTCCACGTCGTGCAACGCGCGCTGTACCGCCTTGAACAAGTCGCCTTCGTAATATTTGCGCACCAGATGCGCAATGGTTTCGGTATCGGTCTGACTTCGGAAAGTCACGCCTTCGGCCTCGAGCGTGGCGCGCAGTTCCTGGTAATTCTCGATAATGCCGTTATGCACCACCGCGAGTTCTTTGTCCATATCGAAATGAGGATGGGAATTCAGTTCACTGGGTACGCCATGAGTGGCCCAGCGGGTGTGCCCAATGCCCAGGTTGCCTGTGAGCGGACGCTCTTCGAGCAGTTTGTCCATCACCTTCAATTTCCCAAGACTCTTGACGCAGTCGAGGCCCTTGTCGTTTACGACAGCGACGCCCGCTGAATCATAACCACGATATTCGAGGCGATGCAGTCCGGCCATGATGATCTCCACCGGGTTCTTGTCGCCAATATAACCTACGATTCCACACATACTGCTATTCCTTTGATGCTGTTACAGGTTTACAACGGGGGATATGCCGCAAGCCGCTTCTTCACGCGCGTGAATACACACGACGACGAGAGATGTATTTCAAGCATCCGCCGCCACAGTGAAGAAGGGGTCCTTTTTTTTGTACGCTGTTCTCTTATTTGTACAGCGACTTCGCGTCTTCCAGCGTCATGGGCTCATAATCGCCCGCGTGACCGGCCTGGCCAAAGGCCTTCATGCGCGCCAGGTAGACCTCGTAGGCCGCGTCACGGGCGGGCTTGAGATAGTCGCGCGGGTCAAATTTTTCGGGACTCTCCACAAACACCTTGCGGATGGCGCCCGTGATGGCGAGCCGACTGTCCGTGTCCACATTCACTTTGCGAACGCCGTGCTTGATGCCGTCCTGTATCTGTTCAACAGGGATGCCGAAAGTATCGGGCATATTGCCGCCGTACTGGTTGATAATGTCCACCAGTTCCTTGGGCACCGAGCTGGAGCCGTGCATGACCATGTGACAGTTCGGCATGCGCTTGTGAATCTCATGGATGCGTTCCATCGCCAGTTTCGGCGGCAGCATTTCGCCCGTTTTCGGGTCCTTGCGTCCGGATTTGTACGCGCCGTGGCTGGTGCCAATGGCGACCGCCAGCGCATCCAGCCCGGTCTTCGCCACAAAGTCTTCGGTCTGGTTCGGATCGGTCAAATGCTCGTCCACTTCCTCGGCGCTCAGTCCCGCGCCGTGCCCGTCCTCGATGCCGCCCAGGCAGCCGAGCTCGCCTTCCACGGTAACGCCAAGGGGGTGCGCGTATTCAACCACCTGCGCCGTTACGGCAACGTTCTGCTCGTAGCTGTTCGGCGATTTTCCGTCTTCCGCCAGCGAACCGTCCATCATCACCGAGGTAAACCCCAGTTCGATGGCCTGTTTGCAAGTATCGAGGCTGTTGCCGTGGTCAAGGTGCATGGAGACAGGAATATGCGGAAATTCTTCCACCGCCGCTTCCATCAGCTTCTTAAGATAGATCATCTTGCTATATTTGAGGGCGCCGCGACTGGCCTGGATGATCACCGGGCTGTTCGTATCGTTGGCCGCCTGCATAATGGCCTGGATTTGTTCCATGTTATTGACGTTGAACGCGCCAACGCCGTAACCGCCTTTGGCGGCCTCGTCCAGAATCTGTCGCATTGGTACTAAAGGCATACACATTTCTCCTTCTATTCCTATAATAATTACAGGGGTTGTGGGTTACTTCTCTATCATCTTCCCGGGGGGATTAGGTTTATGATGGGTAAGCGAACACGCGCGGACGAAACCAATGCCCAATCGAAGCACAATGTAACGGCATAAATCATGCCCAACAAGACCATCGGGACATTCCACCGATGCATATTATACAATAAACACAATGGCCTGTTCAAAGATTTATTGATTTGTCCTCATGCTACACAAATGTGGCCCCTGAACGCAGTGACAACAACGTTTCATTTGCCCTTGCGAATTATCAGGTTGATATCTTCAACCTGATCAGATAAAATAAGCACATGGAAAAGCGCAAACCGCATTTTGCTCTGGAACGGATTAAGAGACTGGTTCGGCAAGGAAGATGCCGGGTAACGCGAACGGCGTTGTCAACCGCAGCGCAAGATTTTGGATTCATTCATCCGGCGCAATTGTCCGACATAATACTGTCCTTGGCCCCTGCGGATTTCTACAAGGCAATGACGACATACAACGATGCCTCAGTGTGGCAAGATGTCTACCGCCCCATGGCGGCCGGTATTCGCGCATACGTAAAAGTACAGATAGTTGACGCAACAACCGTAATTATTTCATTCAAACGCTTATAGGATAGTGCTTATGAGAGAAAAGAAATGGATAGACTGTCCCGCGTGCGGCGCAAAAAAAAGTATGCGCCCCCAAAAAGAACTTACCGAACGTATTGTCCTTTCCGGTTATCCGCCTATTCAGATAGACGGGCTTGAAGGTCAGTTTTGTGATTGTTGTGGCGAGGGTTTTTGGTCGCGCGCATCCGAGCGACGTATTACGCGTCTGCTCACGCAACATCGCGCGGTAGAGGATTCAAAGCGCGTTGTCGCGGCTGACCTGGCCAGTGTACGAGAAGCAGCGGCGTTATTGCACATAAGCGTTCAGGGGGTACATAAAATGATGAACGACGGCCGCCTGCCCTTTGTGTTGGCCGGCGACAGAAAAATGCCCATACGCAAAGACCTGACGCAATGCGCCCGCGAAAAGGCTCAGACAGCCATCAGTTATCCCGCAAGATGAAAACGCATCCAGCAGGAGTCAATTTCGGCCGTACGTGTAAGCATGGTGGTCAGAACGACAACAGGCAATGATAAATGAACATATTGCTGAGGCCGTCCACTTCTTCCC
>SLFT01000487.1 GCA_007124105.1 Candidatus Hydrogenedentota bacterium
CCTGTCTGGCTACAAACGTGCCGCGGATAAACACGGCTGATACTGTTATAACAAGAATAGGGTTTTGCGGCTGGGCCGCGGTAGCCGTTTTTTCCGGGCGAAGCGCAGCCCTTTGTTTTGTTATAGTGTTGTTTTACGGTAACTGTCTACCAATAGACCTCAAAAGTGAATTGCAGGGTGAGTGAAGCGAAACCCACCGTAATAGGCGCTGCAGCAGAACTGTGGGTTTCGCTTCACTGGACAGTTAAATTTTACGAAATAATAACGAATAGAAGTTTTTTTGTCGTTGCTTGATTTTGCGCTACGGCGTTTGTATTACGCCTGATTGTTGTTACTGACAGGCCACGTTAATATCGGATAGTATGCTATGACCCCTTCGAACAAAAAATCGGTTGTCAACCATCTTCTTTTGACGTTGTGGGCTATGCTGACGCTTGTCCTTGTTTTTGTATTAGGGCTATTGATTAACGAGATGCTCAAGGGCGGCGCGAACCCGTTGGATGCGTTCAAGCCTGAGCATGATGAATGGCCAGAATATACCGAGACCGGGGACTGGCGCTTTGGGCCTCAGGGAACGCGTAATGTCGCGTTGTACTTTGCCAGTGAAGACGGGCATTGGCTGGCGCCAGAGAATACAACGATTGAATATAGCGGTCGTACCGTTGAAAACTGTCGTCAGACTTTGCGACGATTGTTGGCGGGACCCGCGGATGCGCCCCTGGTTCCCTTGCTTCCAGAACAAACCTACATTCGCGCGCTGTATCTGCGTGATGACGGCGAGCTGGTTATAGACCTTTCGTCGGAGATGCTGACGTTGCAGCAGCGTCCAAAGAGCGCTGAGATGGAGGCGCTTATGGCTTACGGCATTGTCAACACAATGTCACAGGAGGCTTTACGCGGCGAGGACGACCTTCTTGTACGTTCGGTGCGCTTTCTTTTCGACGGTGCGCCGCCGCAGGAAACCTTTCCCGCGCACGTTGATTTAAGCGCGCCCCTTGTACAGGACAGGCGTTGGGTTCGGATGGGGCATGAATGATTTCTGATGTCGCATATCGTCCTATAGGCGTATTTGATTCCGGCGTGGGCGGCTTGACTGTTTGTCGTAAGATCGCAGAAACCCTGCCGGCGGAGTCCATCGTATATCTGGGCGATACGGCGCGCGTTCCCTACGGTTCAAAATCGGCTGCCACGGTTATCCGCTATGCCGGCGCGTGCGCTGAGCTGCTCAGCGCACGCAATATCAAGTTACTGGTTGTTGCCTGCAACACCGCTTCCGCATTTGCGCTTGACACGCTTCGCGCGCAGTTGAGCATTCCTGTGGTGGGCGTTGTAATGCCGGGCGCCCGCGCGGCATGCAAGCGCAGCGTCTCTGGACGCATCGGCGTGATCGGAACACGCGGCGTTATTTCAAGCGGCGTTTATGACGCCACCATACGTCAGATACGTCCTGAAGCGCGTGTGGTGAGCGCGGCTTGTCCACTGTTTGTTCCTTTCGCAGAAGAAGGATGGACCGAGGGCGACGTTATTACGAGTGTTGCGCGTACGTATTTGAGTGGATTGCTGGAGAAGGATATTGACACATTGGTATTGGGCTGTACGCACTATCCAATGTTGCGAAACGTTATTGCTGGTGTGGCAGGCGCCGCGGTGCATCTGGTGGACAGCGCCGAGGAGACAGCGTGCGCTGTTGTTAACATTTTGGAAGAGCGGGGATTACTGCTTACAGATGCTGTTCGCGGAACGCATACATTTCTGGTCAGTGATTCTCCCGACTCATTTTCTGCGACAGGCGCTCAATTTTTCGGACACGCCCTCAACCAGGTGGAATGGCTGGATGTATGTGTAGGTTAGCAAGTGAATATCATAACGGTCGCGTAGGAGTTATCGCTACGCGCATCTGCATTGAGGCCGCGAAAGCAGGGGCCGCCGCGCATGAATCTTGTGGTCTCACCGTAAACAATGAAAATATAGACGTGACGCCGTCGAACATGTCCGAGGCTATCCGATCGCGTCCGACAACGTCTGACAGCCCGCCGATAAATGACGTTTTGGGAATGGTTCACAACACAGACAAATACGCAGACAGCCGCAATCACAGGCTACACCCAAGAGCGCGCTCACTGACCGGCAGGTATGTGCTGGCGTCTATGCTGTTGATCGGGGTCGTTTATGGCATTATGCTTCCAGCAGCGCCCGCGACGGCGGAATCTTTGTTATGCAGTCGCGCGCGAGAACTGGTGCGGACGGCAGCCATTAATGAAGGCGTACCAGAGAATGTAATGGGCATAGAACTGGTGCGACAGACGGCTACCAGCACGATAACACGCTATTCTGTTTCGCTGACGCCAGTGTTGACGCCGGAACGTCTATATCACGCTATCACGGAGAGCCTCACGCGGCACGGCTTTACAATACACCTGGAACGTCCAGCCAGAACAAGCATTATGATCGTGGTGCGCCATCAGGGAACCACTTGTGTCGAGGTATTGTGTCGCCTCGCCGGACCGTTATCCTCGTCGTTATTGGCGGAACTGGCCAAGTCGGAAGATGACGCAAAAGATCAAAGAGCTTCGGTTGCTGAAAGTCGAGACACACACATTGCCAAGGAGGAGGTGACTCCGGAAAAAGAGGTTCCCGTACCCTCCGCTGCCTCTGATTTGGAAAGTGTTCCGCCAGTCAGCCTCCCACCTTACGAAGAATCGGTGCTGCCAGGCACAGAAGTAGATTCTCATGATGCTCATGCGGAGAAACACGAGGACATGATAGCATCACAAGCCGAACGATTTACGGACATGAATGGGCGCGAACGCGTTACAGAGGAAGAGATTTCTCCAAAGTCTGAAGAATCGGTAATTCAGACCGCCGTTGAGATGGAAACACTACTGGAAGAAAGCGATTTGTTAGCTCCTCTGGAACTTATTGAACCGGACGTTGTGGAGATGCCGGAGGTTAAGGAGACAGCGCCCATTCTTGCTGAAGGCGAAGCGCTTGAAGGGGAGTTGGTTGAAAGGGAAGTGGCAGAAGGTGAGACGTCCGAAGGCGACATGCCCGAAGGTGAGGCGCTCGAAGGTGAGGCGCTCGAAGGTGAGGCGCTTGAAGGTGAGGCGCTCGAAGGTGAGGCGGTCGAAGGTGAGGCGCTTGAAGGTGAGGCGCTCGACGAAGATTCTGATGTTGCAAGTGGCCCGGCGAAGATAGCCATTATTTTGGATGACGGCGGCTACGGCGGCATTGTCACGGGCCGTGTACTGGAATTGGACAACCGGATCGCTCTGGCCATACTTCCAGACACGCCTTTTGCGCAGTCCACCGTCACTGATGCCCTGGCCAAAGGGTTTGAGATTATGCTTCACATGCCTATGCAGAACAGCGACAGGAACAATGCCCATACATTTCCAGGTGAATTGACATTGGAGATGACGCGCGAAGAAATTCAGGAACGAACGCGGGAGTGTATTGCGCAATTCCCGGACGCTGTCGGCGTTAACAATCATACTGGCGGCGCCTTTACTGCTGACGAGAAACGGATAGGCTGGTTTCTTGATGTTGTGAAGGAACATAATTGGTTTTTTGTTGACAGCCGCACCACAGGACGGTCGCGCGCTTACGATGCGGCAGTTGCATTGGGGATTCCCTGTGCGTGTCGTGATATTTTTCTTGACAACAGCAGTGATCCTGACGAGATTCGCCATTATCTGAACGAACTGATTGCACGGGCGCGCAAGAAAGGATATGCCGTTGGCATAGGCCATTTTCGCCCTAATACGGTTTCCGTTCTGGAAGAAGAGTTGCCCAAGCTCGAAAGCCGTAACGTCTCGCTTGTGCGCATATCGGAGGTTGTACGATGAGCGTTATTGTCGGCATAGAAACATCCTGCGACGAAACCGGCATAGCGGTGGTGCAAGACGGTGTTCGTGTACTGGCAAATGTAGTGTCCTCGCAAATAGACACACATCGCGTTTTCGGGGGCGTGGTGCCGGAAATCGCTTCACGGATGCATACCGAAATCATCAGCCATCTCATGGAACAGGCGTTGACCGAGGCCGGCCTTTATCCTCTCAATGGCGGTGCGCCCGTGGACGCCGTGGCCGCCACTTTCGGTCCGGGGTTGATGGGGTCGTTGTTGGTGGGATTGAGTTTTGGTCGGGCGTTGGCATGCGCCTGGAATATCCCCTTTTTGCCCATACATCATATTGAAGGCCACTTGTTCAGCGCTTTTCTCGGTGAAAAAGCGCCCTCGTTTCCTTACCTGGCGCTGGTGGTTAGTGGCGGGCATACCCAGATCATCCAGTGCGACGCGCCCCACCGTTACCAAATCCTCGCCACGACCAGAGACGATGCCGTCGGTGAATGTTTCGACAAAGTTGCGCGCCTGCTCGGGCTTCCTTATCCCGGCGGCCCGTCCATTCAGAAAGCTGCGGAAACCGGCGACGACAGAGCCTTTGATTTTCCGCGCGGGCTTGCGGGTAAAGACACCCTTGACTTCAGTTATAGCGGCTTGAAGACGGCTGTCCTGTATATGCTGCGCGACAAGCCGGGCGCGTCTGTGCCCGATGTGGCTGCTTCCTTTCAGCGCGCCGCCGTAGACGCGCTCATGCAAAAGACAGCGCTTGCCATCAAACAGTCCGGCGTACACAGGCTTGTTATCGCGGGCGGTGTTGCCGCCAATAAACGTCTTCGCGAATCAGCGGCGCAGCTTGACGCGGCGCTATTTCTGCCGCCTTTTGTCTACTGCCTGGATAATGGCGCTATGATAGCCGCCGCCGCGCACTCGCGCCTGCGCCATGGGTGCAGCCTGCCTCCAGACGCTCCAGCCGCCGCGTCCCTGCCGCTTGTCGCGCTCTCGTCATAACCGCTTCTATGATTATCTATGCGCTCATATTTCAGCGCGGCATGGGGGTTAACTTCCCGCTGTACGGTCTGCCGCGTATTCACGTCGGGAGACGGCGAGGATGGTGGCTGTTAGAGAAATGGTGGTGATGAGCAACAGGGCCACCATTGCTCTAATAGCGCTTACCTGGAACACCTCGCGCTGAAACGTTCCAAGCGCTGTCTGTATTTCTGCCACATGTCGTTGTGTCGCCATCACGGGGAGCAACGCATCGGTATATTTCTTGATAGTAAAGAAGTCCACCAGCCCGGGAATCTGTGTGGCCAGGCTCTGCCAGCCGTATAACAAAATGACGCCGTACACGATAGGTCGTTTGGTGAAAGCGCCCAGGAACACGGCGACCCCGCCATAAGCGAGGAGCGCCGCGATCATAACGCCGAAATAATGGAGCAGCAATGATAAGTCCACAACGTTGGTGAGGGTGAGATTGGCGTGAATGGAGGCCGCCGCGAAGGTAAGCGCCGCAGAGGTCAACAGAATGGTGGCGGCAACAATCATAAACGCGCAGAAGCGGCCCGCAACCCAGGCCGATCGGGGAATGGGTCGCGTCAGGATATAGGGCATGGTGCGTGTTTCAATATCTTCGGCCACCAACATTCCCGCGAAGAACAGGGCGAGCAGCGGCGCGAACACGTTGATGTGCAGTTCTTCGACCAGGCGCACAAACACTTCATTTCCCGATTCGGCAAAACGCGATGTAGACAGGAACGCCAGCGCAAGGGGGATGAGCACGGGCAGGAACGCGATAAAGGCCGCCAAGGCCAGACGTTTGCGTCGGGTGAGCGTCACCAGCGCATGTCTGCACGAGGCCAGCATAGAGGCGGCATAGCCGCCCCGTCCTGGTTGGTTGCCCGGTTTCAGCCAGTCAGGCAATGGCCTGCGCACAGCGCTTTCAAGAGCGACGGGTTCCCGGCCGACAACGGTCACATTGGTGTGCGCACCGCCGTTGTCGCTGTTTGTGGCGGCCATGCTGTTTTCAGGGTGTTCGCTTGCCGTGCTCATAAATTCCTTTTTTCGCGGTGGCGACAATACAGGAGGCGGTGTCGCAACCTCATGTTAACGCGTCAAATAATCAAAAACAGACTGTAGACTGTCGTCGGCGCACTCGATAGCGTTGATGCTGTTCGTGCCGCGCGCCATCATGTCGTTGAGCATATCGTAGCATGCGTTGGCGTCGCGTGTGCGCATTACAAATCCTGATTCGTCGAAATCAACGGAGGTAACAGCGGGAAGGGCGATGAAGGGCGCTGCCGCTTGACGCGGCGCGTTTGTCTGTACGCGGATTGCGTGGGGGTGCGCGTCTATGAGGTTGCGTATGTCTCGTACGCGTCCCTGTGCCAGCAGCGACCCCTTGAACATTAACGCCACACTATCGGTAATACGTTCTATTTCATAGAGAATATGGCTGGACACCACCACGGTCATACCGGCTTTCGCGAGCGTCTGAATGAGCGCGTACATTTCATCGCGCCCGCGAGGGTCCAGGCCATTCATCGGTTCATCAAGGAAGAGAAGTTCGGGACATGCGGCCAATGCTTGCGCTATTTTGATGCGCTGCCGCATACCCTTGCTGTAGGTTTCAATGGGATCATGCATGCGCTCGGTCATGCGGGTCAGTTCACATGCCTGTTGGGCGGCAACGCGCGCTTGACGCGCGCCCATGCCCCAGTAGAGGTTCAGATAATAGACAAATTCAAAACCTGTGGCGTTCTCGAAGAAATCATCCGTTTCAGGGCAATACCCGATGCGGCGCAGTACCGCCAGGTTGTTGCGCGGCTCGCTGCCAAGAACACGGACAGTGCCTCGACTCGGTTTGTAGAGGCCGAGCGCCAACTTTATAAATGTACTTTTCCCCGCTCCATTGGGGCCAAGCAGGCCAACGATATTTTCTTCGATTGTGAGGTCGAGATTGTTTACTGCGACCACTTCGCCGAACCATTTCGAGAGCGCCTGCGCTTGTATTATTGCCGTCATGACGCTATCTCCGCATGTCGCACCTTGCGAAGCACAATTGCCAGCGCCACAAGGCATACCACAATCACGTAGAGGAAGCACCAGTACCAGGACAGCGTGAACAGGACGCGGTTGTCTTGAAATACTGTTTCACCAATACGGCGCAGGGCAAGGGGGAACGATACGGCGAAATAGTTGCGCTGGCGCAGCATGCCCGCCAACAATCCGCCGAGGCTTGAATTGGCCACCAGCGCCATGATCACGGCAATGGCCGCGTAATTCTGACTTGGCAATAACGACGAGCACGCCAATATGCAAAGCGCCGCGGGCACAACGATCAACAACGAATAGGCGATGATGGACAGGGGCCACCACCAGCTTGCCGTTAGCGTGTCCATGCCGGGCAACAGCAGGTTGTGCAACACCACCAGCAACACGCCGGGCAATGCGGTAATTGACAAGCCCAGCGCCACCAGCGTCATTGTCTTTCCCAGTGAATAATCCAGCCAGGTGAGAGGTTTGGAAAAGTAAATTTCCATGAGGTTGTTCTTGAAATCGTTGCAGATCATGCCCGCGCCGGCGTATAGCAATATGATGAAGGTTATGGTCGTCTGTAAGTACAGGAAACTGAAAAACGTGGCCGGTCCTATGTAGGCGATATCCAGGTTGGCAAAAACAATTTGCAGTGGATGGTTCGGGTCTTGCGCAAGTACGTCATAAGCCACTATCTGGAGCAACCGTAAAATGATGTGAAGGCAGGCCACAAGAATAAGCCCTTTGAACACACGGAATTTCGCCAGCGTTTTCAGTTCCTGTTCCACGATCACCAGCCACCGGAAATGTCGGCGCGGCTGTCCATCATATCTGCGGTATGATTTTGTATAGATGGGCACTCGCTATTCCTTTCCCATGGCTTGTAGAAACGCGTCCTCGAGACTGCGGCGGGCCGGCTGAAAATGGCGTACCTGCGCGTTGCACGTACGCGCTATCTGGAACAGTGCCTGTACGTTGTTTTCGTGCGGGGCCCTTACAAGCAACATGTTCGAGGGATGCAAACGCGCGCATTCATACCCCGCGGCGCGCACTTCCTTCACGAAGGCGATATCGCTGTCGCGAACGCGCATCTCATAAAATTCAAGGCGGGGTATGGTCAGGTCGCAAATAGCGCCTGAATGCACCACCTTGCCTTTGTCAATCATAACGACCTGTTTGCAGACATGCTGCACGTCGGGCAACAAATGGGAGGAGACAATGACCGTAACATTCGGACGTTTTGCGATGTCGCTCACCAGGTCCAGGATTTCGATTCGTCCATCGGGGTCCAGGCCGTTGGTGGGTTCGTCAAGAAGCAACAGCTTCGGATCGTGCAGAATCGCTTGCGCCAGTTTTACCCGTTGCAGCATGCCAGTGGAATAGGTTTCCATGGTGCGGTAGCGGCTGTCGCCGAGATTCACATAGTTCAACACTTCGTGGGCCCGTTCGAGAGCGTCCACGCGGCGCATCCCGAAAATGCGTCCACAATAGGTGAGAAACGCCACTGCGCTCACTTTCGGGCTGGACACTTCTATCTCCGGCATATAGCCCAGTGAGTGTCGCACTTCAATGGCGCGATCGGGCATGGGCATGCCAAATATGTTGACGGTTCCCTTAACCGCGCGGGTAAATCCGAGCACTGTTTTAATAAAGGTACTTTTTCCCGCGCCGTTTGGTCCGAGCAGACCAATAGCGCCGGCGCCCAGGGCGATGGTAACGCCGTCCAGGGCGGGGTCGCCATTATATTTTACGGTTACATCGTTAAATTCAATGATGGAAGTCAAGCGCCATTTCCAGTCTGTTTATTGTAAAATACCCAGTTGCCTTTTCAGGGGGGGAAGGGAGAATCCAATGCAATCACAATATCAATAACTGACAGGCAGGTTCAATGTCATTACTTCGCCTTCTTCCGCCACAATAAGTTCTACATGCACATAACGCACTTCAAGCGGATTGACCACGCCAAGCTCAAAGTAATAGATGTCCAACTGCCATTCACCGGGTGGCACGTCTTCCATGACAAAGGCGCCGCTGGGTGTAATGCCCACACTCTGGCCAAGTAGTTCTGTCACCTCGACGGTTCCACCCAATGGCGCGTGCATATAGCCTGGCGGGCCCAGCACCGCGCGTCCGCCAAGCATGTTGGCGGGCCCCGGCATACAGTGCCCTTCGATGCGCGCGCCCTCGCCCGTACCAAAGTCGTAACGCGTAGCCTGGCCTTCTTCGACCATGACTTGTACGCCGCGCGCATCGTATATACTGGTCAGGTTGCCCGCGCTGATGTCGGCGACCATTGCCTGGTATGCGCCCGACGCGAGCCCATCAAGATAATAATAGCCTGTGTTGTCCGTGTTCGTGTGTTCCGTTATGCCGTGGCCCACCACCGCCACCACCGCGTCCGGCACGGGTTGACCATCACTGTATACATAGCCTTCAAGGGCGCCGCCGGCGCCAAAGCGAATTTGGACATTTTCCTCTTCGCCGCCTTCTTCCAGGAAGATCATCTCGCTCTGCGCGTTTGGATAGCTTGGATGTTGCGCAATAATGATGTATTCGCCAGGAGGCAGGCTGTCAAAGGTAAATGCGCCGTCGTCGCCGAGCCGTCGCACCCGGTCGTCGGGTACGGCATTGGCCGCGAGCATCATAAGCGCTTCGGCGGGTGTGGCCGCCTCGAGCAGTGACGCCGTTGCGCCCTGCACACTGCCGCCGTCTCCGGCGATCACCATGCCGGAAATTACGCCGCCTTTTTCGTCCAGCATGAATTCGATGCCGTCTATCACCTCGCCCGCCTCGACCACAATCTCCTGGCGCGCGGGCGTGTAGCCAGTGGCGGAACCCTCAATGCGGTATGCGCCCGCGTTAATGATCAGGTCAAAACTGCCATCGGATGCGAAGAAAGTTTCGCTGCGCGCCGAATCGCTTACCATGCCCATCATGCTGACAGAGCCCGTGCGCTCTGAAATGGGATACGCCGCTACATCATAGGCTTCCGGCGGCTGGTTTGTCGCTTTGATTAGCACATGCCCGCGGATTCGCGCGGACTGGCGCAATACAACGCGCATGGCTTCGTTGAGGCGTACACGTCGCACCGTTGTCGGTGAAAAGCCGTCCCGTGTGGCGATTATCGTATATTGGCCTGGACTGACGCCGTCAAAGCGGAATGCGCCGTTGTTGGCGGTGGTCATACTGCGGTCGGAGCCCTCGAGGCCGCCCAGGCTTACCCCGGCAAGACGCACGTCTGCGCCGTCAATCCCCTGACCGCGATCGTCCACCACCGTACCGTATACCGTATGCTCGCCTTCATCAACGCCGCGAAGGGTAATCTTTATATTGCGCAGATCGCTGTAGCCGTCCGGATATATGGGGTATCCCACTGGCGAGACGCGATACCCTTGTTTCTGCGCGAAAATCTGGTATTCGCCGCCCGGCAGTTCCTCTAATGTAAACTGCCCGTTACCGTCGGTGCTTCCGCCGCGAAATGCCTGAGGCGCGCTCATGGCGCTGAAAAACCGACCATAGGACGGGATGCACATTACCTCGGCGCCCGGGATGGGGCTGTTGTTGCCGTCTACCACCTGTCCGTATACATTGGTGCCGGCGAACATGTAGATATCCACGCGCGCTGTACGGTTGTTTGCCGAAAGCAGAAAAGGGTCGCTCAGTTGCGGCGCGTACAGCGTTGTCATGGCGTGAATTCTGAACTCTTCGTTGAGCGGCACGCCCGTCAGTTCATAATAACCGTCCTCGCCCGAGACGTCGGACACAGGCGCGCGTTGCTGTGCAGCCGATTTCAGAGCCTGAGAGAGCATACTTTCGCCTGAGGTCAATACGATGCTTGTTTGGCTGATAGGGTCCTGATCGGGGGAGAAGACATAGCCCCACACCATGCCGGCGGTGTCAACGGTAAAATCAACACCTGTAAGGTTCTGGTCCGACGCTGAAATTGTGATGCGCTGATAGGGGAGGTTACGACCGGCCCGATAAGTGGAACCGCTTAGATCAACGGCGACCCCAAACTGACCCGTTGTCAATCCCGTAACGACATAACTACCGTCTTCTTCGGTAACTCCGGACGGGCCTTCCGGCGACTCTACGCGCACAACCAGTCCCGCCGCGCCCTTGTTGGTTCCCGCTTCCATTACGCGTCCGGCGATGCTCGCGCCGCTTGATAGAATGGCTTCAATGTGCGTTATGGGCGTTTCATCGCTTAATGGCAGCGTTTGCCCGCTATAGGCGACATATCCCGGCGCCTTCACGGTTACTTCGTAGACGCCGTCATAGGGTACAGAGAGAGAAAATTCGCCGCTTCGATCGGACTGCACGCGATGCGGTCGGGTCATTCGCATCCGCATGGCGCGGCGTTCATCTTCATTGAATGACGCCAGCGTTTCGGTATCATCGTTGGTGACCGTACGGGTTGCCGTGACATAGGCGTTGCGCACAGGTTCACGACCCGAGGCGGTGATAACAAGTCCTGTAATGCCGTATTCGGCTTCAGGCTCTTCCGGGAGAACAACTTCAGATGTTGCTGTTGCTTCCACTACCTCCGTCGCCGCGGGTTCGGGCCTGGCCGGCACTGGAGCGGGTGCTATGGGATCATCGCTGGGCGCGCGTTCGTCTGGGCGCGGTTCGTACACGATACGCGACGCGGGCGGCGCGGGGGGCTTGCGCGGCGCCAGCATAAACGCCAGCCCAATCAGCGCTACAAGCAGCAGCACAATCATCGCCATAACGCGAACGATGGAAATAGATGATACGGAACGTCTTTTGGATGCCATAAATACCTACGCCTTATTCACGATGCCCGGATAAAGAGGCGATTCCGGCGCACCTGTCCTTGCTGCTAAAAATGAAAAGCGGAAATCTCATCCGCGACAGGGTGCTATACGACCCGTCATGACGCGTTTTTACCCGCCCCGGGTGATGGGGCGTATTCGCCACAACTTCAATAACGCGACATACCTTTAACGAAATATGCGCTTAATAAGTATACACTTTCGACGAACCATTTCCCCCTGGGCAGGCAGCCGCCATACAGACGTCGGTCGGCCTTTTCCTTTTAGAACAGAAGGTACATCCATGACGATGGCAGGGGAACGAAACCCTGTGCAAGACAAATGTGGCTTCCAGCGTCGTCACATCTGGTTGTCTGTGCCTTGGGCCGCAACAACGCTGCCTTCATCAGCGGCTGACGCGACTATATTATTATTGCAGGAGAATATGTTGCGCTTCCAGTTTCGTTTAAGCGCGTGACCTATGAGGGGCATAATCATGCGTATCCCATCGTTCTATTTTGTAAGACCAAGAACAAAGGCGGCAAAATAATGTAGGTACATAATTGTCCATCAAGATCATACGTGAATCCAGGCGTTGACTTCTGGTATTGTTATGGGGTCACGGTAAAGTTCAATATGTATGACATTGCTTTGTGGGAAATTCACGTCGTTGGGCGGCAGTGCTGTCATTTTCATTGGGGCGACCCGGATTTGCACTTCCACGAACACGTCAAGGATATTTTGGAGAACCGATTTCACAGGAACAACAAGAAAAGGAGCCTTTTACCATCATGTCAAAAAGCAACAGAAGCGGCATGAGCCGCCGCCAAGCCTTAGCGGCGATGGGCGCGCTGGCGCTTTCAGCGCGTATTGGCGCGGCCGGCGCAGAGACAAACGAAACATCTTTTAAGGGAATCGGTTTGCAGTTGTATACATTGCGCGACCCCGCCCGGGACGATTTGCCGGGAACGCTCAAGAAAGTACGTGAAATGGGCTGGGAATACGTGCAATGGAGCGGCATGCCCAACCTTCCCGCGGAGGAAATTCGCGCGCATCTGGATGAGGCGGGACTGACTGCCGTGGCGGCCCATTGCGGCATCGAAGGATTCGAGGATGATTTCGAAAATCAGGTGGCGTTCTGGAAAACCGTGGGCGCGCTGGATGTGGCGCCCGGCGGCATGATGCGCGACTGTCGCGGTTCGCTCGAGGCCTGGTTGCGCGGCGCGGCGCGGTTGGACGCGGTGGGCGCGAAACTACGCGAGGTGGGCATGCGTCTGTCCTACCATAATCATGACTATGAGTTCGAGCGTTATCCCGAGGACCCGCGCACTAAGCTCGAGATCCTTTTTGACGAAACTGATGCTGAGAATCTTTACGCTGAACTGGACCTGGCCTGGGTGCATGTGGGCGGCGCCGATCCCGCAGAAATACTGCTGCAATATACAAACCGCTGTCCAGTAATTCACGCCAAGGATGTGGCGGAGGCAAGGCTGCTGCGACGTCGTCAGTTCATGCCGCTGGGGCAGGGCGTTCTGGATTGGGACGCGATTTTTGTCGCCGGCAAAAAAGCGGGGGTCGAATGGTGGATATACGAGCAGGATAATGCCGATCGCGACATCTTCGAATGTGCGCAGGAAAGCTATGATTTCCTGAAAAAACATCTGCTTACATGAGCGTAAACGTCCGTTAAGACGCAACCGGTGTAGGTCGTAACCGTCCGGCTTGGAATATCGGCGCCGCACAATGCCCACGATGAATGCTTGTTCGTGTTATACTTACAGTGACGTTGGTGGTGCGCGAGCGGCGCGGCGATTGTGTCAAGATGGAAACAATACAGGAGACTTTGAAGGTGAAATGGATAGCGCTTGTAGTAGTGTGTCTGATGTTGGCGGCCTGCCAGACTGGTTCGGGCAGCGTCACGGAAAAAGTCCTCGCCGATTTTGGCTTGCGCGACCATCCCGAAGGATACGTATCGGGATCAGACCGTGTTTTCGAAGAACTTGACAATGTTGGGACTGTCGAGCTGAGGCGCTTGAATGCCGCCGAGCGCCACGGTGAAATCGTGTTCGAAGGCGAAGGCGTACACGGTCGCTTTCATAAGGAAGTGAAGGTGTATGAATCCTATCACCCCCTTGATGTACGCGCAATCACCGGCGGCGGCACACGGGATCGCGGCTTCAACGGGCTTATCGAATATCGCTACCGCGTTTTCCGCGGCGCGCCAAAGAGTACACGAACCGAAGCGGCGGCTGAATCTCCGTCCATTCCCACCGATATCGAAGGGCGGGAAACTTATCGTTACAAATTCTCGTCCGGCGGCGTTTGGGACGGCTCACGCGGCGAACACACGCGACGTTGAACAAAACGGCGAGGCGACAAGCCACGGCAGGCGTCTTGCTACAGAGAAAGTGACGCGTTATGAATGTATACGCGCGGATAATCGCAACAACGATAGTAGCGGCAACGCTGGGTTGTGGGGCGGCGTATGCCGACGTGGATGATACCAAGCCGTTCGTGTACGTGGTTAACGTAACAGCGCCGTGCGGCGAGACGTTGTCCGAATTGTTGGCGGCGGGCTTCAATATTGGCAGTTTGCACGACAGGACAGCCACCTTATACCTTAGTGAATCCGAATACGGCGAGTTGTTGAGCTTTGGATATACCACGCAGCTTGTTGAAACCCAGCCGTGCCCCTATGCATCGGACAAAACCATCGGATACACTGCGCCTGACGAGATAGGCGCATTGTTCGCTTCCTACGCGCAGACATACCCGGACTTGTGTCGCGTTTACTCGCTGGGTACGTCCGTACAGGGACGTGATATCTGGGCCATTAAAATTACACCCGCCCCGGATACCCCCGCTGACAAACCCGTCGTAAAATACATTTCAACCATGCATGGGGACGAGCCGGTGGGTACGGAGATGTGTCTGTATTTTGCGGATGAATTGCTTGCCGAATACGGTACGGACGCGTATATCACTGATTTTTTGGACCGGACAATTGTATGGCTGGTTCCCATGATGAATCCGGATGGGTTTCTGGCCAATTCCCGCTTTAACGCCAACAACAAGGATTTAAATCGCACGTTTCCATCTTACGGCAACGACTACACCGGCACATGGTTTGACGGCGAGCCGCTCGGCGATACGGGTCGTGAACCCGAGGTGATACACATCATGCAATGGAACGCGTCCACCCATGCCGCGTTGTCCGCGAACATGCATACGGGCGCGCTGGTGGTGAATTATCCCTATGATAACGACCCGGGAATTCCTTCGGGAACGGAGGCGCCCACGCCAGACGACGCCATGTTCCAATATATCTCGCTGCAATATTCCATGCTTAATCCGCCCATGTACGCAAGCACCAGGTTTTCGCAGGGCATTGTAAACGGCTCAGACTGGTACAGCATTACGGGCGGCATGATGGACTGGCATTATCGTTTCATGGGATGTCCGCACGTTACGCTTGAGTTATCAGACACCAAGCGCCCGGCCCCGTCGCTGTTGCCTCAATACTGGGCCGAGAATCGGGACTCCATGTTCGCTTACGCGGAGACAGCGCATATTGGCGTGCGCGGGCTTACCCGCGACCGTAATTCCGATGCGCCTGTGTGGGCCAAAGTCCTGCTGGAGGACAATGAACAGCCGGTTTTCTCGAATCCGGATTTCGGCAATTATCACAAACTCGCGCTTGCGGGTACATACAATGTGTCTTTCCACGCCGAGGGCTACATCAGCTATTATGTGGATGACGTGGTGGTGAACGAGGGTCCCGCAACGCGCGTGGATGTAGAATTGTCCGATGGGGACATTAACAACGACGGCGTGGTAAACAGCACGGACATACAACTGGTGGTGGACGCTGTACTGGGCCGCGCCATTCCTTTCGACGCGGATGTTGACGGGCGCGGTCTTTCGGCCACGGCCATCCAGGCGGTTATCAACCAGTCGCTGTTATGAACGGGCGACCGCGCGGTTTCGGACGGCTCGGCGCCCAGATCATTACAGGAGGCTGGCCTTTGTGACAGGGGGGACCAAGTTGACCAAGTTGACCAGGTTGATTAAGTTGACCAGGTTGACCAGGTTGACCAGGTTGACCAGGTTGACCAGGTTGACCAGGTTGACCAGGTTGACCAGGTTGACCAGGTTGACCAGGTTGACCAGGTTGACC
>SLFT01000464.1 GCA_007124105.1 Candidatus Hydrogenedentota bacterium
AATTACTGCGCGGACGCAGGTTGAGGCCTGGGACGCGGATGAAGGCGAAGAGCACTTCTATAGAGACCTTGATGATGTAGTAACCGACCTGTATCCTCCCGGTCTGCCTGAGTTTGACGAGGCAGACGAGAATGCGTTGGACAATTATGTGAACCAGCTCACGCAACAGGGCAAGGAAGATGGCTGGACCTTTGACGTGGCGGAGAATGATGCGGTCACGCGCAAGAGCGAGGAACTTCTGGGAACAAATATTGACTTCCGCCCGCCGGATGACGGACAGAAGGTCGTCACGTTTCCGAAAGCAAGCCAGAAGTCATTGCCGGCGCGGTGGGATTGGCGCGAGCGGGTGGAGCCTCTGGTCGTGCCTGTCCGCGACCAGGGTATATGTGGTTCCTGCTGGGCCTTTTCGCTCATAAGCGTTGCTGAAAACCTGATCGCCATCAAAGACGGCGTAGCCGCATACCTTTCGCCTCAGTGGATGATTGACTACAACACCAGTGAGCCAAAATGGGGCTGCAACGGCGGCTGGAACCCGTACACCATACTGGTGAATGGCGACGTTTGTGACGAACTAGGCCTGGTGCTTGAAGATATATTGCCGTACCAGGGCACTGACCTCCCTTATGACTGCGCTATAGACCGCACTCAACCATATATTTTCGAGTACGTGGGTGTAATTTCTGAAAGCCTGTTCGGCCAGGAGAAGATAGACGCCATCAAACAGGCCATTATGACCTACGGTCCGGTATGGACCACCGTGTATGCCGGCCAAACGCCTTTCCTGTTTTACAGGCAAGGCGTGTTTAATATTACGCCCGGGGATATTGCGGGCATTGATCATGCGGTGGTTATCGAAGGATGGAACGACGAAAAAAACGCCTGGATCATGAGAAATTCTTGGGGCGAAACATGGGGTGAAGACGGCTATATGTACATCGCTTACGGCGCAAGCCGGATTGGCAGTTACACTTACATTATGAGTTATGACGGCTCGCCAAACGGCAGTATCACGGTAACGCTTGCCCCTGAGGAGGCCGTAGCAGGCGGCGCACAATGGCGCGTGGATGATGAAGCGTTGGAAGCGTGGCTGAGCAGCGGCACGACATGGCTGAACATGGAACCTGGCCTTTATACGATTTCCTTCAACGCCGTTGACGGGTACGCCACACCCGCGCCTATAACGGTCGAAGTGTCCGAACGGGAAGCGGTAGAGTGGGAACAAATTTACAGGAAAGTCTACGACGTTCCCGAAACACTGGAAGAGCTGGCTGCGCTGCTGCTGGACATATTTGACGATATTGACGCAGACAATAATGGAACGTTAACGTTTCTGGAAGCGAAGGAAGCGTTGCCCGATTTAACGCCGGAGCTCTTTGAACAGCTTGATCTGGAGGGCACTGAGTATGTAACGCCGGAAGAGTTGCGGGCCATTATTGGCGGCGAAGGCGAGGGAATAACCGATGAAGGCGAAGACACAGACGACGAAGGCGAGGGAATAGCCGATGAAGGTGAACCTGACGATCCGGGAACGGACGATGACGAGGAACGCCCGTGTTGCGGCACATGCAGCAAGTCGGGCGACTGGACTGAAAATATCAAGCGACAGTTGGGCGACTGGCTGCTGGTTGGCATAACGCTGCTGGCGTTGTTGTCCCTGGCCGGCCATCGCAAAGCTGAATAACCAATCAGATAAGGCAATCGCTTCGCAACGCGATTTCTATAAACGATAAGAGATAGGGTACAATGCTGGTATTGTTTTCATTTGCCCTAGCATGTGTTGTTTTGATACGCAAAAAACGAGTCTATGATCCCTTACCAGCAGCAAACCTTTCTTTTCCTTCGGATACACTGTACGCTTTCCCTGTTACTGCTTCTTGCCGTATCCGGATGTTCCACCACCCGGCATAAAGAGCGGGCGGACGCCGAGGTCTATGACATTATCACCGCCAAGAGCGCGGCCGTGCCCGGCGCCGGGCCGGAGTTCTCCATTGAGCCGCCCGACGACGCGTTCGACCTTGACGGATTGACGGTGCTGACGGAGATAGACGAGCGGTTGGGCGATGGCGTTGCTTCGGAGGCGGGCAGCGCCGTGGTTGCGCTTGACGATGCGCTGATGCTTGCCACGCAGCGAAACCGCACGTACCTGAGCGAGAAAGAGTCCCTCTATTTGCAGGCCCTGGCGCTTACCCTCGAGCGGCACCGGTATACCCCCATCTTCTCGGGCGGCGCGTCGGGCGCAGTGCGGCGCAGCGCCGGCGACCAGCCGACGCCGTCCGTGTTCAATGAGGCCATGGCCGGGGCGGGCGCCGTAATCAGCCAGCTCGAGCAGATGACCGGGACACAGGCGGAGTTGCTGCGCGCTTATGCAAACGTGGTAGAGGAAGCGGGCGCATCCGTCGGACTTGACCAGCCGCGCACACGATTGGTGGAAGAACGGCGCGTCGCTGGCGATATGACCCTTGGCGCGGATGTATTGATGCGCGGCGGCGGGCGCATCGCGGCGGCGCTCACCACCGATTTCCTGCGGTTTCTCACGGGCGCCCCGCGCACATCCTCGGGGTCGGCTTTCACGTTGGCTGTCAGCCAGCCGCTGCTGCGCGGCGCGGGCGCGGCAATTGCCGCCGAACGACTCACCCAGGCCGAGCGCGACGCTCTGTACGCGCTGCGCGGGTTCACCCACTACCGCAAGGAATTCACGGTGAATGTATCGGCAAACTATTACAGCGTGTTGCAGCAGCGCGACATTGTGCGCAACACCTGGAGCGGACTCGAAAACTTTCGCATGAATGTGGAGCGTGAACGCGCGTTCGCGGAAGAAGGGTTGCGCACCCAGGCGGAGTTGGGGCGTATGTTGCAGGCGCAGTTGGACAACGAAAACCGCTATATCAATGCGGTGCGTCGCTACCAGGAGGAACTTGACAATTTCAAAATCATGCTTGGCTTGTCCACGGATGCGCGGGTAGTGCTTGACGACGACGCGTTGACAGCGCTGCGCGAACAGGGGCTTGACCATCCCACGGTTAATCCGGAAGACGCGGCGGCAATTGCATTGGCCGCGCGGCTGGACCTTTACAATGATCGCGACCGCGTCAATGACGCGGAACGACGGGTGCGCGTGGCGGCGAATGCGCTGCAACCCCGGCTGAATCTGCTGGGCGACGCCACGGTCGCCACCAGTGGCGACAACAACCCGGAACGCTTTGATTTCAATCGTATGGACTGGAGCGTTGGTTTCGATGTTGACCCCATGTTTGACAAGAAGGCCGAGCGCAACGCTTACCGCGCCGCGCTGATAGACCTCGAGCGCGCCGCGCGGCGGGCCGCCCTTGCCGAGGATACGGTCAAATTGGAGGTGCGCGCCGCCTGGCGCAATCTTGAACAGGCGCGCCGCAATTACGATGTGGCGATGGAAAGCGTACGCCTCAGCGAACGGCGCGTCGAGGAACAACACCTGCTCGCCGAACTGGGCCAGGCCACCGCGCAGGACCAGGTGGACGCGCAGAACGACCTCATCCAGTCCCAGAATAATCTCACCTCCGCGTTAATTGCCCATACCATTGCCCGACTCGGGTTCTGGCGCGACATGGGCATCCTCTATATCGGCGAAGACGGCCTGTGGAAAGAAACGCCCCTCGAACCATCGTCGGAACCCGGCCTGTAATCGGTCCATTCCCCATCGAATGGGCTGTTGCAAAGGCCTCAAAAAAAACAATGCTGGATATTTTTCGTGAGGCGTGGCATAATTGAACTATACGCTGTGCAGCGCCAACCACAAGGAGATAGACAATGAAACGACGCGAATTTCTTGGAACCATGACAGGCTCAGCGGCCATGCTGGCAACAGGCAGGGGCTGGAGCGCGCCTGCGCCCGCCACAACAATGCCGCGTCGTCCCTTGGGCAAAACAGGCATCGAACTGCCCGTCATCGGCTTCAGCGGCATTGTGGCGCGCGACAGTACGCCCGAGCGGGTGGAAAAAGTTGTTGCCGACTCGTTGGAGATGGGGGTGGACTTCTTTGATACGGCCGCTTCTTATGGTAATTCAGAGACAATGCTCGCCCCGGCGTTGAAACCACGACGTAAAAACATCATTTTGGCAACCAAAACCCGGGAACGGACACGCGAGGGCGCCGAAGCCGAGTTCAATCAGTCCTGCGAAATACTGGGCACAGATTATTTTGACATGTATCTTGTACACGGTATTCAGCATGTGGACCGGGACGTGGACGCCGCGTTCGCCTCGGGCGGCGCCATGGAATTTCTCCTTGAGAAGAAGAAGTCGGAACAGATACGCGCACTCGGGTTCTCCTCGCATTCCACCGAGTCCGCGCTGGCCGCCATGGACCGGTATGACTTTGATTTCTTCTATTTGCCCATCAGCTATACCCCCTACCTGAAAGCGGACTTCGGCCCCAGCGCCCTTGACAAGGCGCGGGAAAAGGATATCCCCTGCGTGTCGCTGAAGGCGATGGCGCGTCAACGCTGGTCGGAACAAACGCCCCGCGAAGGCAAATGGGAGGATATGTGGTATCAGCCCATTGACGATCCCGAGGAAGCCTCGCTTGCGCTGCGCTGGGCGCTCAGCCAACCGGTGGTCTCGGCGCTGCCGCCCGGACGCGAACCCTTATACCGCCTTGCCCTCGAATTAAGCGGCAACCTCGATTCCATCACCCCCGAAGAGACCGAACGGCTCCGCCTCCTCTCGGAAACAATGACGCCTCTTTTCCCGCGATAGTTCAACCAGCGCGGGCCCCCCCCCGCAAAATTTCAGGGCAGATATCACGCCGGTTTTTGGGCCATGTACACATGGCAGGGGGGCAGGTTCTTCCAGATAGGGCCGACCCGTGTCACGTCGGGGAAACGTCCGGGCAGTTTGTCGCGGAAGAAGCGGCGGCCTGACGGAAACAGGGGGCTCATGGCGTAAGCAAACGTAACAAAACGACCGCCAGGGGCAAGCACGTTATACGTCGCCTCCAGTATCTCGTTTTGCAGTTCATCGTCAAAACGGGTCCAGGGCAACCCCGACACAATGGCGTCGCAATGCTCATGGCCCGCCTCGCGCAGGTACTGTTGCGCATTCTGCGCGCCATCGTGTATTACCGTTGCCGTGGGGCAACGCTTCTTGGTCGCCTCTACCAATGACGCGCTTACCTCCAGGGCAATAAAATACGCGTCCGGCGCTTTCTTCTGCAACACAGCCTCGGTAAACACCCCCTCGCCCGAACCGTATTCCACAATCACTTTGGCGTCTTGCAAGCGCGCAAGGTCCGTTACAACCTCGGCAAGCCTGCGGCTGCTCGGCCCGAACGCGCCGGTGGTTCTGTTGTCGCGAATGACCTCTTTCATAAATGTCAGCCAGGGCATTTGTCTGTCTCCTACTGTGAGTTGTGCAGTATGTACGGCACTATTGTCAATCAATAAACCGTTTAACCCTCAACAGTAATCATTGTCGCGCAATTACCCGCGCCATGTCAACCTTGCGGCGCTGCTGCGCATCTGCTACATGATCTGGCAGGCACAAGCGACAGCAAGAGAAAGGCCATCCTTTTCAGTTGGCGCGGCAACTGAAGAAGCGTATTCGTTATGGATTGTTTTTGGTTGATGGGATGGGGTACGCTATGTAAAAAGCGCGGTATCAAGGAAAACACATTTTCATGATGGATGATCAAATAAAATTGTATCTGGGAGACTGTCGTGAAGTCTTGACGGAATTTCCGGACAATTCCGTTGATTTGATTTTTACGTCGCCGCCCTACGCGGACCAGCGGGCGAACACCTATGGCGGCATTCATCCCAACGAATACGTGGACTGGTTCCTGCCGATCACGAACCAGTTGTTGCGCGTCCTGAAACCTACAGGAACTTTTGTACTGAATATCAAGGAGAAAGTGGTTGGCGGCGAGCGCAGCACCTATGTCCTCGAGTTAATCCTGGAAATGCGCAAGCAAGGCTGGCTGTGGACCGAGGAATTTATCTGGCACAAGAAGAACTGCTATCCCGGGAAATGGCCCAACAGGTTTCGGGATGCATGGGAACGGCTGCTGCAATTCAACAAGAATAAGAAGTTTGCCATGTATCAAGACACCGTTCGTGTACCCATGGGCGACTGGGCGAAAACACGCCTCAAGAATCTGAGCGATACGGATCGGACGCGCGACAACTCGCGGGTGGGCAGCGGGTTCGGCAAGAACATATCGAATTGGCTGACCCGCGACATGGCCTATCCAACCAATGTGTTGCATCTGGCAACCGAATGCGGCAATAGAAAACACAGCGCCGTGTTTCCAAAGGCGCTGCCTGAATGGTTCATAAAGCTTTTTACGCAGCCCGGCGACGTTGTTCTTGATCCCTTTATGGGTTCTGGCTCCACTGTGGCAGCAGCCCGAAACATGGAACGAAAATCCGTGGGGATAGAAATTCTTCCCGAGTATTACGAGCTGGCCCGCAGCAATCTTGACGGGGGCGCAGCAACACTGGAATTTTTCAGCGCCCAGGAGGTGAAATAACGCTAACACACTTTGCGAAAAGTGATGGGAATCCGCTCTTCTTTTTGTGTCGCAACCTCCAATTGAACCAGATGGTCTAATCGGGTACCATATACAGTGTTGCGACGCTCTTCTTTCGGGGACAGAAAGGCGCGCGAACGGCACAATACGCAGATTGCCCCTTACTTTACAGCACTTAACAAACAGGGAGAAGTTACATCATGTCCGACGAAAAGAAAACAAGCAACGGCGCGGCGAACACCGACGCCATGAATCGTCGCAGCTTTATTCGTGCTGCGGGCGCTGGCGCGTTAGCCGGGTTCGCGGCCAATCGCGCACACGCTTCGGTGTACAAGACCATTTTTCCCGCATCCGTAATGGGCGCGAACGAAAAGATTCTTACCGGCCACATAGGCACGGGCGGCATGGGCCGCGCCAACCTGGGGTTTGTGCTTCGGCGCGACGACATACAACCGATCGCCTTGTGCGATTGCCATCCGACAAATCTCGAGCGCGGCTCGCAAATGGCGTCCCAGAAATTCCCGGAATTTTCGCGGCATCATGACTTCCGTGAATTGCTTGAGAACAAGGATATTGACGCAGTGGTGATTTCCACCTCGGACCACTGGCATTGCCTGTGTACCCTGTTCGCGGCGGACGCGGGCAAAGACATCTATTGCGAGAAGCCGCTGAGCACCACCATCGAAGAGGGCAACGCCATGGTGGAAGCGGTCAAACGGAACAATGTCATTTTCCAGGGCGGAAACATGCAGCGCAGCGGCGCGCATTTTCAGGAAGCGGTAAAGGTTGTGCAAGATGGCTATATCGGCGACATTGCGCGGGTGGAAACCTGGTCGCACGACAACACCAATCTCGACGGCATCGGCATGGGCGACGACGACATGAGCAACTACCCGGTGGACTGGGATTTCCATCAGGGCTGGGTCGAGCATCGCCCTTTTAACACCAATCGTTGGATTTACAATTTCCGATGGTTCCTTGAGTATTCCGGCGGGAAGATTACCGACTGGGGCGCGCACTTGATTGACATCGGCTTGTGGGCCATGGGCGAAGAGAAGCAGCCCAGACGCATTTCGGCCCAGGGCGGCAAATATATAATGAAAGACAATCGCACCACCCCCGACACGCTTGAGGTGGCCTGGGAGTTTGATGATTATCTGCTTACCTTCAGCAACCGCGTGTGGAACCCGCAGCTCTTCGAGGGCACCCAGAGCGACCACGGCATCGTATTCTACGGGTCGCTGGGATTGTTGCGCGTTGACCGTAGCGGATACGAGGTCATCCCCTTCCCGAATAACGGCGGCTGCGAAGCTAAAAAAGCCGGCGGCGGGCCTCTCAACGAACCGCATTGGCAGAATTTTGCTGATTGCGTACGCGCGCGCAAGCAACCTATCTGCAACGTGGAGGTGCTTAACAATACAAGTCGCGTGTGTCACATGGGCACATGCGCCTATGTGGCCGGCGCCAGGTTTGCCTCGGGCGCGGAAATGAAGAACGGCGAATTGCCTGATGAAACGCCGATTTCAGGCGGCGCCATGATCGAATGGGACCATGAAACGCAGCGCTTCAAAGGCAGCGACAACGAGGCTGTGGCCAAAGCCAACCAGTGGGCGTATCGCGAATACAAAAACGGCTGGAGTCTGAAGCCGCCTTATCGCATCGCCTGATCTGCCCTCTAATCACGTATGCGCCTCACGGGTTTGGACGACCTGTGGGGCGTTTTTATTGCGCGTAATTTGCTTTCAAACTGATAGCCTGTTATCATTAAAGGCCCCTGAAATTGATGTCCTGGTGACACATGCGGCCAATCTGGTACAGATGACAAGTTAAACTTGGATATGTGGCGCTGCCGCCTTAATGCGATTAAATGGATAGGTATAATACATGACGAGATACGATAAACGATGCATAACGATGGCGACGGTGTTGGCGTGTGTATTGTGCGTGGGCTGCAACCAGCGCGACATAACCCGAGATGCGGCTACTGACGCCCATGATGGGGACAGATTCTTGTCTGTCGTAGTAAGCATTGTGCCGCAGGCGTATTTCGTGGAGCGCATCACGGGGCCGCTGGCGTCCGTTGAAGTGCTTGCGCCGCCCGACCATGTGGCGGAAACGCATCAGGTGACCCCGCGTCAGATGGATATTTTGAGCCGGGCAGACCTGTATTTTCGTATTGGGATGCCTTTTGAAACGTCACTGGTTCCGCGCCTCGTGGACACCTGCCCGCAATTAACGGTCGTAGATACTCGCGACGGCGTTCCGATGCTTGGCGTGGCGTGTACACACGATCACGGCGATGACGGCGGTCACCATCATCATGACGGCGATGATCCTCACATCTGGCTGGACCCGATGCGCGTAAAAATCCAGGCGCGCGCCATGGCGTCAGCGTTGACTGCCGCGGCGCCGGAACATGCCGACGTGTTTATTGCCAACTTGCAGGCGTTTGAGGCGGACCTGGACGCATTGCATCAACAGCTGCAAACACTCCTGGCGCCGGCGCGCGGAAAAACAATCTATGTCTATCATCCTGCGTTCGGGTATTTGGCCGACGCATACGGATTTGTGCAACAGGGCATCGAAGTTGAAGGGAAAAGCCCCGGTTCCAAACGGCTGTACGCCCTGATAGACGAGATCAAACAGGCGCGGGTGCGCACCATATTCGATCAGCCCCAATTTGCCGATGGGTCGGTGCGCGTCATCGCTGACGAAGCGGGCGTAGACGTTACGCCGCTGGACGGTCTCATGACGGATTATCTGTCAGGCATGGAGGAATTGGGCCGCGTCATTGCGGCAAGTTTCGAGTAACGCCAACGTTGTCCAGCGTTTTGCATGAACCTACAAAGAGCGACGGGCATATAACCCGCGCAGGAAGTACAGGAAAGATGCAGGTGTTTTTGACGCGCAGACGTTTACAGGACGATACCGGACAATGAACCCAGCCATTGAAATTGAGGACGCCGCCGTATACTATGGCGCTACGCCCGCGCTGCTTGACGTATCCATGACCATTGAACGGGAACGGTTCGTCACTGTGGTTGGCCCAAACGGCGGCGGTAAGACGACCCTGTTCAAGCTGCTTCTTGGCCTGGTGAGGCCCGCGCGTGGGCGTGTGCGCGTGTTGGGCATGGCGCCGGGCGACGCGCGTTTATCCATCGGTTATGTGGCGCAGACCCCCCGTTTTGATCCGTTGTTTCCCGTGCGCGTGTACGATGTGGCGCGTATGGGACTCATCGGCGTGGGCAATCCCGGCAGGTTTCGCAACCGCAGGGCCACCCGCGAAACGGTATTGACCGCGCTGGACGCGGTTGGCCTGGCCGATTTTGAGAAACGCTGGTTCAACAACCTGTCAGGGGGACAACGGCAGCGCGTGCTGATTGCGCGCGCGCTGGTGACCCAACCTGAAATCCTGTTATTGGACGAGCCTACCTCGAACGTGGACATTGCGGCGGAAGACATGATTCTTGATGTGTTGGAAAGGCTGCGCAATAGCATGACTATCCTGTTGATTACCCATTACCCGCGGGTTGCGTCGCGGTTCCTTGATTTGGTCTATTGCGTGAATCGCACGGTGCATGTCCATCCCCGCACGGAAAAGCTGGACGACGATCTGATGCGTCATATCACGGGTCTGGCCATGCCCGCAACATTTTCTTCGGGCGCCGGAGGGCTCAACCGTGTTTGAATTCTGGACTGCCGCATTGCAACAACCGCTCGCGCGTAATGCCGTTTTCGTCGCATTGCTTGTAAGCATGACCTGCGGTGTTGTGGGCAGTTATGTTGTGGTACGGCGCATTACGTATATCGCAGCGGGTGTGGCCCATTGCGTGTTGGGCGGTATGGGGGCGGCGCGGTATTTACAGATGGTTCACGGCTGGACATTTTTTCATCCTATTTACGGCGCGCTTATTGCCGCGCTTGCCGCCGCCGCTGTCATCGGCTGGATGTCGCTTGTCAGTCGCGAGCGTGAGGATTCGGCCATCAGCGCCGTGTGGTCGGTGGGCATGGCAACGGGCGTTTTGTTTATCTACGCCACCCCGGGGTACGCCCAGGACCTGATGGGCTATCTCTTCGGCAATATCCTGTTGGTAACGCGGGCGCATTTGTATTTTGTCGCGGGTCTGAACGTGTTGTTGTTTCTGGTGGTGGCGCGTTGGTACGACGAGTTTCAGCTGGTCTGCTTTGATGAGGAGTTTGCGCGTACACGCAATGTTAATGTATCGGCCTTCTACATCTTGTTGTTGGCGCTTACCGCGTTGACCGTGGTGGCGCTTTCCGTCATTGTGGGCATTGTATTGGTCATTGCGCTGCTCACGCTGCCGGCCGCGCTTGCCGGACGTTGCGCCGGCTCGCTGGCGCAGATGATGGCCCTTGCGACGATTCTGTGCGCCCTGTTCTGTCTAGCGGGACTGACCATCAGCTATGCTCCCGACTTGCCCGCCGGACCCACCATTATTGTTATCGCCGGCGGCTGCTATTTTGTCAGCGCAGCGCTTGATTACCTGTGGCGTCGTCTGCACAAGACGCAATAAGCGGCGCTTTTGCCTGAGCGACAACAGAACAGGTATCATGCTTGGCGTAAAACACTTCTCGCGCAAGCCATAAAAGGAGCACATCATCATGACTATCATATCGCGAAGAGATTTCCTGCGCGTCGGCGCTGTGGGACTGGCGGGCGCCGGACTTGTCCATAAGGGCGCAAGCGCCGAAGAACAGTTTACCTTTGCCGTGATTAACGACACCCATATCAAGGACGCTCCAAGCGTGGAAATCGTGGACGAAGCGGTGGCGTCCATCAACAGCGACGAACGCGTCCAGTTTACATCTGTCCTCGGCGACGTGGCCACCGACGGCAAAGAGGACGAACTGGCCCTGGCCAAAGGGGCGTTCGACAACCTTGATAAGCCGTATTTTGTTGTGCCTGGCAATCATGACGTGTTCCCGCAGGCGACGGACATCTACGCCAACTACGTGGACGCCTTCGGTCCGGTACACTGGACGCGCACAGAAAACGACTGGACATTCATTGGCATGAACTCGTGCGAGGAAACGAAGAGCGACGTCACTGTATCGGACGAAGAACTGGCGTGGCTGCAAGCGCAACTTGATAAAACAACGCCGCAACAGCCAATCGCCTTATTCTGTCACCATCCGATGAACCCCAACACACGCGCCTATCGTATTCTGAACGCGGACGATGTCCTTGCGTTGTTCGCCAACCACAACCTGAAAATTGTCGCGGCGGGACACTGGCACGGCAACCAGATTGAAGAACAGGACGGCGTGTTGTTTGTTACCACTGCATGTTGCGCCACGACGCGCAACAATTTTGACAACACCCCCGAGAAAGGCTATCGTCTGTTTCACCTCTCCGGCGAGCGTGTTGAAACGGAGTTTGTTGTTGTCCGCGCCTGATACCCCGGTATAACGAAGACAATAACGCAACAGGAGTTCATATTCTTATGGGAATCATACTGGACGCATTAAAGGAGAAACGGGTACTGGTGTCCGACGGCGGCTGGGGCTCGTTCCTGGTGGCCAAAGGTCTACAGCCGGGTGAGTCTCCAGAAGCCTGGAATCTGCAGAAGCCTGACGCGGTGCGGGATATTGCGCGCATGTACGCCGACGCGGGCGCGGATATTGTGCTTACCAACAGTTTCGGCGGTACGCGCTACAAGCTGGAGCACTACGGACTGGCGGACCAAGCGACGGCGATCAACACGGCGGCGGCGCGTCTGTCACGCGAAGGCGCGGGGCCCGACGTATTCGTGCTGGCTTCGATGGGACCCACTGGGAAAATCCTCATGATGGGCGAAGTCAGTGAAGCGGAACTGTACGACGCGTTCAAGGAACAGGCGCTGGCGTTGGCCGCCGGCGGCGCCGACGCCATCACCATCGAGACCATGACGGCCCTTGACGAGGCGGCTATTGCCTTGCGCGCGGTGAAAGAAAATACCACGCTGCCGGCCGCTGTGTGTTTTACCTTTGACATGAAAACGGCGGATGGGTACCGCACCATGATGGGCGTGTCGCCTGAACAGATGGCCCAGGCCATGCTGGACGCCGGCGCGGATATCCTCGGCGCCAATTGCAGCCTGGGGTCTGATGAGATGGTGGCTGTGATCGCGACATTGCGCGCCGCCGCGCCGGAAACGCCGTTGTTGACCCATCCTAACGCGGGACGCCCCGTCCAGCAGGACGACGGCAGCGTCGTGTACCCCGAAACGCCCGCATGTATGGCCGGCAACGTTGGCGCGTTGATTGACGCCGGCGCCTCCATCATCGGGGGGTGCTGCGGTACGGGACCCGAACACATCCAGGCGATTCGCGCCGCGGTGGACAAGGCGGTGTAGCATGCCCATTACACCCTTGTCCCAGGAGCAGGCATCAGGCTATCACGTCATGGCGAAGCCGGTAGGACCTGCGTGCAACCTGCGCTGCCTGTATTGCTTCTATCTGGAAAAGTATAAGCTCTACCCGGACAGAACCGAAACGGTGATGTCCGCCGAAACACTGGAAGCCTATATCCGCCAGTATATCGAAGGGCTGTCCCACCAGCCGGAGATACATTTTGCGTGGCAGGGCGGCGAGCCCACCATGGCGGGATTGGACTTCTTTCGCAAGGCGGTGAAACTTCAGAAGCAATACGCCGAAGGCAGAACCGTTCACAATGCTCTGCAAACCAACGGCATCCTCATGGACGACGAGTGGGCGGCCTTTCTGGCGGAGCATAATTTTCTTATCGGGCTGTCGCTGGACGGTCCCGAGCGTTTTCATGACGCGTTTCGGCGAGACGCCGCCGGCCGCCCCAGTTTCAAACGCGTTATGGGCGCGCTCGAAACCTTGAAGAAACATGAAGTTGAATTTAACATCCTTGCCTGCGTGAACAGGCAGACAGCGGATGCGCCTGAAGAGGTGTATCGTTTTTTGCGCGCCCACGGCTCCGGCTTCATCCAGTTTATCCCGATTGTTGAGCGCAGCATTGAAAATGCGGCGCCCGAAGAGTTGGCCCTGGTTAAGCCGGACGGCGATATCGAGGCCACGGTTACGCCCTGGAGTGTGGGGCCGCTGCAGTACGGCGCGTTTTTGACAACCATCTTCGATCTATGGGTGCGCGCGGATGTGGGGACACAGTTTGTCCAGTTTTTTGATACCGCCCTTGAGGCATGGATGGGATACGAACCGAGCCTGTGTTTCTTTCGCACCCAGTGCGGCGACGCCATGGTACTCGAATCCAACGGCGATTTGTACTCCTGTGACCATTTTGTGTACCCGGAGCATCGCTTGGGCAACCTGATGGAGATGCCGCTGTCCGCTATGGCGCGGTCGCCGGAACAACACGTATTCGGCGCCGCAAAACAGGAAAAATTACCCGCCTATTGTCGCGCCTGCGCGTTTCATTTTGTGTGTAAAGGGGAATGTCCCAAGCACCGCTTTCTGACCACGCCCGAGAACGAATCCGGCCTGAATTATCTCTGTGAGGGGTACCGCCATTTCTTCAAACATGTTGATCCATACATGCGGTTTATGGCGAACGAATTGCGAAACCGCCGTCCTCCCGCCAATGTTATGGAATGGGTGCGGCAACAGAGCGGCGCCTCGCCTGAGAAATCAAAAACCGACCCCAACGCGTTATGTCCCTGCGGCAGCGGTCGCAAGTATAAGAAATGTTGCGGAAAGAATGCTTAACAAAAGCCTGATGGGATATGCGGGCTGATAGGTTGGGTTGTATTTCCAACAATGAGAATGGACACGCCCCGCGTTGCGGCTGTACGTGTTACATCCGGCGCCAGATACGCATTGGGAATGTCCGATGAAAGGCGGAACGCTAATCCCCTACATATTCGTCCTCGTACCACTCACGCCAATGAGCCGCGTAGCGTTGAATCCAATCGAGTACGGCCTTGCCGCCAAGATCCCGGCGGGCGTGTTCCGATTGAATCCACTTATACTGGTTGATTTCCTCGCGTTGCATGGCCAGCATTTTGCGTTGTCGCTCTTCGCGCCATGCCTGCGCGTGATGGTCGAGCCAGTCGCGCGCCGCATCTTCAAAACTTACCTCGTGGCCGCGCTCAATGGACATGAAATACTTATGTCGCTCGATTTCGCGAAGCTCGGCCTTCTTCAGGCAACTGATGATGCGCCGGTAATTCTGATATGATCCCTGTTCTTGCGGTGCTGCTGTCGCTGCCATTGTCTCATCATCTCCACAAAGTTATGAATGCGTCGGATTGTAACGGCTGCTTACGCAAAAGTCAAAAAAAATCTATGACGTCCTTAATTTTTATTTATCCGTATCACACACTGTTTTAACATATCTGGGCCATAATGTCAAGTATTTACCCGGTACAGATAAAATTTTCTCATCAAAAGTTCTGACGGCACATACCAGACGCGCCATCTATAATACAGACGGGCGCGGCAGAATGTCACCGTGTCGCTCTTTCTTTTCCATGATAACAGTGGCTATTACCAATAACACAGGATACACGAAGAAATCCCGAAAGTCAATAAAGCCATGTTTCAAGAACCTGTCAACCTTACGTTCTGCGCTCTACTTATAGTATACCATAATAAGACGTTTCAAACAGAAAAAACGACGGCGCAGCTGCTGGCCGCGCCGTCATGCATTAGATTGTTTATTGTGTTACGGAATTAATTTTCAGCGAGATTTGCCGCCACTTCATCGAAGTATGCAACGCACTGCGCAATGTCCGGCACATTGTTGTCCCAGTTGTGTTCGTATTCTATGGAGAACAACGGATTCTTAATCTCCTGTCGCAGCACTTCCGCGAGGATGGCTTCAATGTCCGCGATACCCGTTCCCCAGATAACGTCGTGGGCCGACCGTTCTCCGATTTCAGCGAGGTCCTTGAAGTGGAACGAAACAATGCGTCCCTCAAGGGCTTTCACGGCCTCAAGCGGATCGAGTTCTGAACGCATCCAGTGGCCGGTGTCGGCGCATGCGCCGATACGCTCGCTGCGGCCTTCGGTTTCCTCAAGTACACGGTTGTAATCCCAGTAGAGTGAGGGCTTGGGATGGTTATGGATTGCCACGTTGATTTCATACTCGTCCGCGAGTTGTTCCACCAAATCAAGAGCGGGTCGGGGCGGCTCGGAGACGACAGTCTCAATGCCCATGGCCTTGGCGAAATCGAATACTTTGCGCGCTTCCTCTTCATTGCTTGTCAGTCCGACCACGCCGTAGGCCACAATGGTTACCCCGCGCGTATCAAGATGGGCCTGCGCCAGCGCCCGATGCTCATCGCTCATGTTGTGGTCGA
>SLFT01000484.1 GCA_007124105.1 Candidatus Hydrogenedentota bacterium
CTGCCCGTTTTGGACCAGATAGGCATTAACGTGATACAAAATGAGATCGGCCCAAACAGCGTGGTGTTCGAGGATGGTATAGACACAAACGCCATCGAGTCTCGTATCCTGTACGCCCTCGACCGCGCTGCGGAACATGGCGTACGCCTGGACCTGCTTATTTCGCCCCATTATTTCCCAGAATGGGCCTTTGCGAAATGGCCGGAATTGCGTGTGGTGGATGCGCCCGGGCCGCCCCACTTCATCAAGAACAGCGTGGACGCCCCCGAGGCCCGCGCCATATACGAGCAATTTCTGCGCGCGTTGATTCCCAAAGTGAAGGAACACCCCGCGCTGCTTTCCATCTGTCTGAGCAACGAGCCGATTTATGAAGCGTCGCCGATTGATCCCTGGCGCGCGCCGATGTGGCGTACATGGATAGAGGAGCAACACGGCGATACGGACGCCATGAACCGCCGCTGGAACACCGCGTACGACACTTTTGACGACGCGCCCCATCCCGAATTTTCTTTTACGGGAAACAGGGCAATGGTATACGACGCGGTCCGCTTCAACCAGAACGCCTTTGCCGGCTTTCATCAATGGAAAGTGGACATAATTCACGACATGGCGCCTGAACTCCCCTGTCACGCCAAACTCATGCCGCTGGTATGGGGGCGCTACACCATATTCTGGGGCACAGACCCTTGGGAATTTTCTCAACTCAGCCAACTCAATGGGAATGATTCATATTTTGATCCGCGACCGCACACCGAACGTTGGCAGAGCAGCTGGCAGATTCAGAATATGTTCTACGACCTGCAACGTTCCATGAAACGCGTTCCCATTGCCAACACGGAAAACCACATTATCCCCGATCGCTACCAGGATGATGTCAGCCCGGACCATATCTACACGGCGCTCTGGCAGGGAGCGGTACATGGCCAGGGCGTCAGCGTTACCTGGGCCTGGGCGCGCACCCATGACGAAACCAGCGATTTTGAGGGACTGATTCTGCATCGGGCCGCCTGCACCGCCGCCATGAGCCGGGTCGCCCTCGACCTCATGCGCCTGTCCAGGGAAATGGCCGCGATACAGAATGTCGCGCCGCGGGTCGCCATGCTCTGGTCCAATTCCGCGCAGGTACACGATTCGCGCTTTGTTGGCGAGCGGGACCGCATGTATGAAGCGCTCAATTTCTGTGGCGTACACATCGGATTTGTTACGGAAGAGCAGATTGCGGCGGGCGGCCTCGACGCCTACGACTGCCTGATTGTAACAGGGGCGCGTACGTTGTTGCGGGACGCCGCCGCGCCGATAGCGGCGTTTCGGGAACGAGGCGGACGCGTGGTGTTTTACGGCGCGCGCAATTTCATTGAAGACGAATACGGTCGCGCCATGACGCCCATTGCCGCCGACAGCGTCATCGAAGGACGCCCCCGTGAGGAAGCGTTGCGCGACCGGTTGTTGGAAGAGCTGGCCGCAGCGGACATTCGCCCACGCCACGGTCCGCGTCTGTCCGATGGCGCGCTGCCTTACGGCGTGGAATGGCGCTCCGCCATTCTGGACGGACAGGAACTGGTGAATATAGTCAACCTCACCGCGGGGCCTGAAACGGTGAGCCTGCCCGAAGGCCCCTGGCGGGAACTTATCCATGACGAGCCCCTTGAAAAACGCCTGAACCTGTCGCCCAATCAACCCCGATTGCTGTGTCGCCCAGTGGCTGCGTTATAAGCAACAGCGGCAGTGACCGCACCGACCATCTGCACGGCAATGTTCATGGGAGATAAGGTTTTGCTGTACGCGCTCAGTGCTCATGTGTATTCGTTGTACTGTTGAAAAAACGGGGATCCAAAGGGAGCAAAGATTATTTGGATAAGGCGCAGCCTCTTTACTACACTTACACAATACCTTTTATGTGTGACTGGTGAAAGTATGTAACGCTTCCTCCAGAAGAAATGACGCTTACAGTGTTCTTGGTTGTCGCAACACGTCCCAATGATCAGGCAAACCAAGTCAAGCGGCAAGGACGTGGCAAGCTATACTGGTTATGTTTGCCGACAGAAATAGGCTACAAGCAATGATACGTACAACAGGTTTCTTTTTTGGTCTGATTCTTTTGACTCCCATGTTCGCTGTCCACGCAGACGAGGCAACCGCAACGGTACGGGATGAAAACGAACAATCAATGTTGCACTTCGGCGGTTGCGGCGGGGTTTATTTCCTGGTTGAACCCGGCGAATTCTGGGTCGAACTGGAAAAGTATGATCGCAACATCAAAAATAGCAGGACATTTCTTCGCGCTATTCTGGCGGGGCCGGATCGATCAGTTCTTGCCGAGCAAACGCTTGCTGACGACGGGCTTGAACGGGGCGCGGGACCCGGACCAATACAGCGCGCCCGGTTGAGCACACAGGTTCCGCGCAAGGGGGTGTACGCGCTGAACATTACCGTCAGCGAAGATAGATATGGTGAAAACATTGCCTGGGGCTTCCGCACCAACTGTCCGCATTACCTTGTTGAAACATCGCGGGGCCACCGCGACGCCCCGCATCAAGAGCCCCTGGTTTTGCTGAGCCCCGATGCCCCCGGCGATGTTTGTTTTATGCCGGAACGAGATGCCTTTGTGATAGAGGTGTCCGGGATTAACGCGAACACAGAGCCGCCGCGTTTGTACAATGGAGTGGACGATGTCATCGGAACATTGGAACTTGACGCCGAAGGGAACGGTCGGTATAAGGTAACCGCTGACGTGCCGCGCGCATCCGTCCCCTGGCGCTTGCACCTGCCCGGTTTTCAGGGAACAGCGCATATTGACGGCGTAACACGATGGCCCGGCGACAATGATTTTCCCAATCTTTCACTGTGGACGCCCGACAAGACATCGTGGTTCCCACTCCATCAGAATCGCCGGCTGCTTACCCCATACACGAGAAACGTCTATAGTGAATCTGGCGCCTATAAGGGGATTGCCTTCCACGTGCATAATAATGACTTTGTACCCAGGACGTTCACGTTGAGTGTTGAATTTCCCGGGCGCCCCTGGCAGGTTGCTCTTTCCGTTCCGCAGGTCGTCGTAAACCCCAAAGACACGGCAACCGTTACGCTCGACTGCGTATTGCCGGATACTGTTGATACAGCAACCTGCCATCTGCGCGCATCTCCCGAGGATACGCCCGCTTTTTCCACTTACGCTACTGTGACCCTGCATCGTGACACCCCGCCATACACGCAGCCTCTTGATCTGCCCCTGGCGCTGAAACCGTATAGCCACGAGAATGCGCAATTCGGGTATCTGCCCCAATATCCAACAGACAACCAGGTCTATTTTAGAGCCGATCGGCGTCCGTTTATTGTTTCGGATACGACCCTTCAGTACTGGCATGACAATGCCTGGACATCATTATCGGATGTCATTCAGGGAGATGGGCCACCCGTTTCGTTTCGTGCCCGTTCCTCGAAGATTGCCTTTGACAACGACAATACTGCTTACATGATTGGCGATGTGGAAAAGCAGACTGTCCTGCTTTATGCGCATGCCGACGATGCGCGGCTGAACATGAGCATCCTGCCGGGCCGTGGGGCGGTAGACATGGAACAGTTTTCGGGCAACAACCCACTGGACGGGCCCCCGCCGCTGGTGCGGTATACCCTGACAGAGAAAGACCCGGACGTGTTCTGGCGCAGACTAAACGACCTCGCGTTATTCCTGCCGATCAAAGGCGCCAACGGCGTTATTTCAGTGGGCGAACCCATTCTGATATCCCAAAAGTGTATCGGCTTTTCCGCGCATTCCGGCATCCCCTCGTCCGTGGTTTCTCGTGACGGTAAAGTACATGTCGCGTGGGCGGAAGCGACTGATCCCGACGAGGAGTTCCCGGGCGTACCGACATTTGTCGCGACCTATGACAGAGATACAAAACAGTTGGGGAAACCCGCACTGGTGGGCTACGGCCCCCCGGCCAATGATTGTCATAACACCCCGTCTATTACCATGGATAGCCAAGGCTATCTCCACGTGCTCATCGGCACCCACGGGCGCACCTTCCAGTATGCCCGGTCGTTGCGGCCCAATGATGCCTCAAACTGGACAGAACCTGAGGAACTCGGCCCCGGCTTGCGGCAAACCTACGTTGGGTTGGTGTGTGATAACACGGGCGCGCTCCATGTGGTGTTCCGGCTGTGGTTCCATAATGACCAGAAATATTTTCCCGCGGGACACTACGCCACGCTGGCTTATATGCGCAAACGGCCGGGAGAGCCCTGGTCAACGCCACAGGTGCTTGTCGTATCTCCTTTTTCAGAGTACGGCATTTTCTACCACCGTCTGACCATTGATCATGACGGGCGGCTCTTCCTTTCGTATGATTGCTGGTCCACATACTGGTTCTACCGAATGGACCACCGGGGAACACGCCGCGCCCTGATGATGTCGTCTGACGGCGGCGATACCTGGCGGCTGGCGGGCATGGATGCGTTGAACCCCTTGAAATGAACGGTTGTGCCGCGCCAATGCAATTGGCGGTCATCAGCGCCTGTTGTCGTTGGCTGTAATGCTCGGCAATAACAGCGGATAATCTGTGAGAATTTTGTATGCTTGATCCCCATGCGCGCCCCGGTTGGA
>SLFT01000455.1 GCA_007124105.1 Candidatus Hydrogenedentota bacterium
CGATCGCGCTCTTCGGGCGCCTTGTCAATCTCGCCGAATTCCATCACTTTCGCGCCGCCCTTCTTGGCCAGCACCTTCGTTATCGCGCTGGTGAGCGTCGTCTTGCCGTGGTCAACGTGGCCGATGGTGCCTACGTTCACGTGCGGTTTTGTGCGTTCAAATTTTTCCTTGGCCATACCGGCAGTCTCCTTAACACGGCGCGCTGTCCGCGCTCGCGGTTACGTCACAACGTCTCTTACAACTGCTGCGACGTCCTGTACATTGCCTACCAACTATTTCTTCACGAGGGATTCCCGCTTAGAAGCGGAACCCGCTGCCTGTCTTTTCCATAATCTCATTGGCGACCAGTCGCGGCACGATTGCGTAATGGTCGAACTCCATTGCATACGTCGCGCGCCCCTGCGTCCGTCCACGCAAATCATTTGCGTATCCGAACATCTCGGCCAGCGGCGCGTATGCCTGGATTATCTGCGCCGAACCTTCGCTTTCCATGCCAATCAATCGGCCGCGGCGGCGATCAAAATCGCCCACCACTTCGCCCGTATACTCATCGGGCGTCATCACTTCAACTTTCATTATCGGCTCAAGCAGGGCCGGCGTCGCCTTTGGCGCTGCCTCTTTCACCGCCATCGAACCGGCAATCTGGAATGCCATGTCCGATGAGTCCACTTCGTGGTACGATCCGTAGGTAAGCGTCACTTTCACGTCCACCATCGGATACCCGGTCACGATACCGGTTTCAATTGCCTGTCGGCACCCTTTTTCAACGGCGGGTATGAACTCCTTCGGAATCACACCGCCCACCGTCTTGTCTTCAAATACGAATCCAGAGCCTTTTTCGCCGCCCTCGAGCGTCAACACAACGTGTGCGTACTGGCCACGACCGCCTGTTTGACGAACAAAGCGCTTCTCAATCTTCGCGCTGCCGCAAACCGTTTCCCTGTAAGCTACCATGGGCTTGCCGACATTCGCCTCGACATTGAACTCTCGCCGCATCCGGTCAATAATAATCTCTATGTGCAATTCGCCCATGCCGGCGATAATCGTCTGGCCAGTCTCTTCGTTGACCCTGACGCGGAATGTCGGGTCTTCTTCCGCCAGCCGCGCCATTGCCCTGGACAGTTTGTCCTGATCAGCCTTTGTCTTTGGCTCGATTGCTATGTGTACTACCGGTTCGGGAAATTCCACATTAAGCAATGCCACCGGCTTTTTCGGGTCGCACAAGGTATCGCCTGTAGTGGTGTCTTTGCAGCCTATTACAGCGCCAATATCACCCGCGCTAAGCGTCTCCAGGTCGGTGCGTTCATCAGCATGCATTTCGATAAGCCTGCCCAGCCGCTCTTTCCGACCGGTGCGCGCATTGAGCATTTGCTGACCGGCCTTTACTTGGCCGCTGTATACGCGCACAAAAGTGAGCTTGCCTACATGGGGGTCGCTGAGCACCTTAAACGCCAATGCCGCGAAGGGTTCGCTGTCCGACGGCTTAAGATCAATGGTCGCCTCCGGCTGGTACGGCTTGGTTCCTGTAAAGCCGCCCATGTCCACGGGCGACGGCATATAATCTACAACGGCGTCAAGCAACAATCGTGTGCCTTTGTTGCGCAGGGCTGTTCCGGCAAACACAGGCGTCAATTGCGCCGCCAATGTGCAACGTCGAATTGCCGCTTTCAAGTCCGCTTCACTGATGCCGCCCACGTCATGCACATATTGTCCCATCAGCGCCTCATCAACCGACGCCACCGCCTCAATCAGGTCATGGCGATGCATTTCGGCTTCTTCGGCAAACTCGGCGGGCACATCCTTGATCACTTGCTGGTTTTCCGTTCCGTCTTTGTCCCAGCAGACCATGCGCCACTCAACGAGATCAATAATTCCGCGAAATTGGTCTTCGGCGCCGACCGGCCATTGTACGGGGATGGGATGCGCGTCAAGTCGCGCCTCCATGCTTTGCACGGCCTTGTAGAAGTCCGCGCCCACGCGGTCCATTTTGTTAATGAACGCTATACGTGGGACATGGTATCGCTGTGCCTGCCGCCATACTGTCTCCGATTGGGGCTGTACGCCCGCAACCGCGCAAAACACCGCCACTGCGCCGTCAAGCACACGAAGACTTCGCTCGACTTCCGCCGTAAAGTCTATATGCCCGGGCGTATCAATGATATTGATATGATACCCGTTCCATTCACAGGCTGTAGCGGCAGACATGATGGTTATACCGCGCTCCCGCTCCTGCTCCATGAAGTCCATGGTAGCGGCGCCGTCATGGACTTCGCCCATGCGGTGCAAACGGCCGGAGTAGTACAAGAGCCGTTCTGTTACGGTCGTCTTGCCGGCATCAATATGAGCCATAATACCGATATTGCGCATCTTCTCTATGGGTAGTGTTCGTGGCACGGTCTGCATGTTCCTTTACAATTACTGTCCCAAAGTCAGGGACAATTCTGTCGAGAGACTTCTGCCGCGCCGCTTCCGCTGCTCACAATGCACAACCTGTTTCGGCTGTTCTAATATCGGAACATTGGCCCTACGCTCTGCCTGATTCAACTTTCGCGAGACAGGACAGAGGCGGCGCGCACATCACGCTCTGGCGTGGCGCGTCACTCTCCGTCGTATGTGATAATCAATTCCTTCATTTACTTTATCTATTCACAAGCCGCCGACCGTTAGAAACGGAAATGGGCGAATGCCTTATTCGCCTCGGCCATGCGGTGCGTATCTTCTCTACGTTTCATCGTTGCGCCCTGCTTGTTGAAGCAATCCAGCAATTCGCCAGCCAGGCGCTCTTTCATCGTCTTTTCGCCCCGCTTGCGCGCGAACTCGATAATCCAGCGAAATACAATCGCCGTACGCGTGGCGGGCGCAATTTCAACCGGCACCTGGTAGGTGGCGCCGCCTACGCGACGCGACTTCACATGCAGCAACGGCTTGGCATTTTCCAGCGCCGTCTCGAACACCACCAGCGGCTCTTCATCGGGCACCTTGTTCTTCAAGATATCGAACGCGCCGTAAACAATGCTTTCGGCAATGCTTTTTTTACCGTTCTTCATGACGGTGTTGATAAACTTCGTCACTGTGGTGCTGCCATATTTCGGGTCGGCCAGCGGTACGCGCTTGACTGATTCTCGCCGTCTTACCATAGTCTTCTTCGACCTTATATCCGTTGCGTCCGGGCTTCCGCCTCAACAACGCTTATCTTAATTTCTGCCGCAACTCCCAGTACACTTTATACCTTCGGCTTCTTCACGCCGTATTTCGATCTGCTCACCCAACGGCCTACATGCACCTTCTTGCCGCCTTCGTCCTTCACAGAGGCCTGGCCGCCCATGTCCCCGGTAGCGTCCAGTACGCCGCGGATCAGGTGATATCGAACGCCAGGCAGGTCCTTCACACGACCGCCCCTGATCATCACCTGCGAGTGCTCCTGCAAATTATGGCCGACGCCCGGAATGTATACGGATACTTCCATCCCGTTTTTCAAGCGGACACGCGCCGCCTTGCGCAACGCCGAATTTGGTTTCTTCGGCGTCATCGTTGAAACGCGCGTACACGTACCCGACGCTTGGGGACACCCCTTCAACGCGGGCGATTTCGTTTTCTTAACTACTTTCTTGCGACAGTTACGCACAAGTTGATTAATTGTCGGCAAAGCATAATCTCCCAAAGACACAGGAAAAAAGGATTGTTGTTCCAGGTAAGCCCGCGTACCAATTGCGCACTCGTCGCTTACGCGGGTATAAGAATTGCGAACTACAGCGGCATAGTATAGCAAATGAAAACAGCACAAGTCAAGCGATTGCCATACTTTTTTTTGCGATTGCTGCCATCATCGCACAGCAGCGCGTTTGACATGCCGTGGAATGTGGTTCTTACACATGCCAAATGGGTTGTTCACATCCGTCACCGCCTTGAAAACACCGCAATGCAAGGCGCTAAAAAGAACGGGCTTTCCGGCCCTGATTGTTGTCATAGGCCGTCTTCGTTGCAACAGTCTGATTTTCGGCCTGTTGATGTGATATGCTGGCTTAACATCGGGTGTTGATTGCCCGCCGCGCGACACGCATCGGCCCCCAACGAAACCAACGACTGAAAGGAACACTGTTATGACGAAAGAAATGACGCGACGCACACTGTTGACTTCCGCGGGATTAAGCGCCGCCCTGGGTATGGCCGGCGCCGCGACCGCTCTGGACAACGCCGACACGACAAACGACAAGGTGTTGATTGTAGGCGTCGCATGCAGCCCGCGCCATGGCATGACCACCGCCACAAGCATGGCCGCGGCACTGGAGGCCGCCGACGGCGTTGATGCGCGCATCACCACCAAACTGATTGATCTCGGCGGCATGACCATCGCCGGGTCAGACGGCCATAGTACGCCGCCCGACGGCGTGGAACGGGCGCGGGACGACTTTGACGAGAAGGTGTTGCCCATACTGGAATCCCCGAACTTGGGCGGGCTGATGATTGGTTCGCCGTCCTATTACCGGTGCATGAGCTCGCTGTGCATGGCCTTTCTCGAACGAACCGCCGCGTTGCGGTCGCCAACGTTGAAACTGGCTGATCTGCCGGTAGGCGCGCTGTGCGTAGGCGCATATCGCAA
>SLFT01000292.1 GCA_007124105.1 Candidatus Hydrogenedentota bacterium
ACAGCATCCCGTGCGCACATGCTTCCAATACCAGAATAAAAAGGAGATAATGAACGTAGACCCATAATTGGGAATAGAGGTGTTATATGGGTTAATCTATTGGTATCCGGGCTACACAACCTGAAAGGAGCATTGGGATGAAAAGTATAGAATTGTTGATAACAGCGTTGTTTGTTGTGTCTCTTATGGCGGGGGTTTGCGCCGCCGCTGACGTGGGCCGGGTTAAGATCAGCGCCCAGTCAACAAAGGAAGCGATTTCGCCTTATGTGTACGGACAGTTTATTGAACATCTTGGACGTTGTATCTACGGCGGCTTATGGGCGGAAATGCTGGAAGACCGCAAGTTCTTCTACCCGGTGGACGGTAAGCGATCTGGCTGGGACATGCATGCGGGACGCGACGTATCCTGGGAAGGGCACGGGATACCCTATGAGATTTTGACGGCGTCGCCCTGGCAGATACTGGGAGCGCATGAAGCGGTAACGATGAATACGAAGGCGCCCTTTGTGGGCGCCCATGATCCGGTGATTACGCTGGAAGCCGCCGGGGAAATGCGCGGTCTCTATCATCCGCGCCTGGCCCTTGAGGCGAACCGAAAATACGCGGGCTATGTTATTCTGAAGGCGGTGGGCGAAATACAACGGATTGAAGCGGCGCTCCAGTGGGGCGAAGACCAGGAAGCCGTTGCGACACTGGAAGCGCCGAACGACGAGTTCACGCGACACTCGTTTGTGTTTACAGCGGGCAAGGACACGGCTAATGGCCGGCTTGTCATCCGATGCGCCGGAACGGGCGACGTTCATCTTGGGACCATTTCGTTGATGCCGGAAGACAACGTTGACGGATTTCGCAAGGACGCGCTCGCGCTGGTGCGGGCGCTGGATTCTCCCATTTACCGCTGGCCGGGCGGCAATTTCGTAAGCGGCTACGACTGGCGCGACGGTATAGGCGACCGCGACCGACGTCCGCCGCGTAAGAATCCCGCGTGGACGGGCGTCGAGCACAACGACGTGGGCATCCATGAATTCATGCGCTTTTGTGAACTGGTGGATACGGAGCCGTTTATCGCGCTTAACACTGGACTTGGCGATGTGGCCGCCGCAGCAGCGCAGGTGGCGTATGTCACCAGCGCCGCCGACACGCCCGAAGGCGCAAAACGCGCCGCAAACGGACGGGTCGAACCCTGGGACGCCAGATGGTGGGCTATCGGCAATGAGATGTATGGCGACTGGCAGTTGGGCCACATGCCGCTGGACGCGTATGTGGAAAAACACAACGCCACCGTTGAGGCCGTCCGCGCCGTTTCTCCTGAAGCGCAATGCGTCGCCGTTGGCGCGGCGGGCGAATGGAGCGAAACCATGCTCACCCATTGCGCGGACCATACGGATCTTATCAGTGAGCATCTCTATTGGCAGTATCGGCGGGATGTACCCGAGCATGTCCAGGTCGCCATAGACTCCATAGACCGGGTTGCGGCAATGCATCGCGGGTATCGAGACGCTATCCCGGGATTGAAAGAAAAAGACATACGCATCGCCCTGGATGAATGGAACTACTGGTACGGGCCGTATCTCTATGGCGAATTGGGCGTGCGTTATTTCATGCGCGATGCGCTGGGCTGCGCCGCCGCGTTACATGCCATGTTCCGTCACAGCGACCTCTATTTCATGGCCAACTACGCGCAGACTGTCAACGTCATTGGCGCCATCAAGACCACTGGCACGGAAGCCTGGCTGGAAACCACCGGGCTGGTGCTCAAACTCTACCGTCAACACTTCGGAAGCATCCCCGTTATGGTGGAAACGAAGACGGAAAACGTGGATATCGCAGCGGCATGGACGGAAGACCATAGCGTACTCACCCTGGCCGTCGTGAACACCACGGGCAAGTCTCAAGCACTTCGCCTTGAAATAGACGGGCTCGACCTGCCGGAAAGCGCCCCGGGATGGATGATTCAACATGACGATCCCGACGCGTATAATGACGAAAACAATCAGGATACGGTGACGATTCGGGACATTACCCTTTCCCTGGCGTCGGGGACTATGCCCCTGAAACCGTACAGCGTGACAATGCTCGCGATCCCGGCGCGGCCATAAATCAGGAGAGCAAGGAACATGTTTTCACTACATGAACGGAATACATTCATAACGGTCTTGCTGCTTGTTGCGGCAGTATCTGGTATTTGCCATGGCGCGAACGACAGCCTACACAGCGAAACGGTTCTTGGCGACGTTGATCTGATCATCCGCAACGGACGCGTCATAGACCCGGAAACAGGATTGGACACACTCGCAACCGTGGCGATCAAGGACGGTATAATCCAGCGGATCGTTGCTGCCCCGGACACGTTTCCCGGCGATGCGCCCACCGTAATCAACGCCGAAGGAAGCGTGGTTTCGCCGGGGTTTATCAATACCCATACCCACGAGACAGCCGAAACGGAAACAGAAGCGAATATCAAGCCTGCCTCCAAACTCTACGTATTTGACGGGATCACCTTCTGGCTGGGCGGGAACTGCGGGCTGTCGCCCACGGGCATCAAGGTGGATGTGGGCGACGGGAATTTCATGCAGGTCGGCGACCCGGACAAACCTATGACGGAATTCCTGAACGAACTGGAGAACATTCCCCTCTACAATCATTACGCCACCTTAAGCGGCAACATCACGCTCCGTTCCCGGATGGGGCTTAAGCACATGCAAAAAGAGAATGACGAGCAAATCGAAAAGATGAAGGCTATTCTCGCCGAGGAACTAGCCGCCGGTTCCTTCGGCCTTTCCATCGGCGCCATGTATGACATGGGCGCGACAACAAAGGCGCTTATCGAACTGGCCAAGGTCAGTCGCGAGCACGGCGGCATGGCCGCGATACATACCCGCTATCCGACGTTCAACCTGAAACATCTGCTGCTCGGCGTCAACTTCGTGTTCCCCAAACGCGCTATTTATGAGGCTATCAATATTTGCCAAATTTCCAAGGTTCCGCTTATTGTGTCCCACATTACGGACATGAGTCAGGCGGATTCAATCGCATGGGCAATGGAAACCCTCGACAACGCCGTCAGGGAAGGCCTGCCCCTCGCCGGAGATATCATCGGGCATGATTTCCTCATTAACAATTTCTTTATCCTTACCTTCAAGGGCAAGATTCCTGTTCCCATCATGATGAAACTTGGCAACTACAGCATAGACCAGTTTTATGCAGCGGCGGATTACGTTATTGATGGACAGGTCGTGGCAAGGCAGTTCGAGCAGTTTACAATGGAAAAAGCCAATTTCCTGCGAGAACACGTTCGGCAGTTGGAAGGCTTTGGACAAGGCATCCGAGACATGCCCATGTTCTGTCAAATCATGCCGCCGGAAGACACCATGCTGGCGTTGCGGTATCCGTGGGTATTCATCGGCAACGATGGCGGCGGCCCGTCCATAGACCCGGAAACAGGCGAGCCCGCGCCCATATCGCCACGGGGATTGACCGCATTCTCGCGGTTGCTGGGGCACTGGTCGCGCGAAAAAGGCGCTCTCTCCCTGCACGAAGCGATTTTCAAGGCAAGTACCGCCCCCGCCATCTGGCTGGGGCTTGAAAAGAAGGGACGCATTCAGGAAGGGTGCGACGCCGACATTGTCATTTTCGATCCTGAAACCATTATTGACCGCGCCGGCTGGGTGGACGGGACCATGCACCGGAAACCCGACGGCATCAGCCACGTCATTGTGAGCGGTGAAGTGGTAGTGGAAAACAACGAGTTGACCGGCGCCGCCCCAGGACGCCTGGTGCGCCGTACATGGCGGATTCCAGGGAACACAGCGGATATCCTTGCGCTGTACGACAACAACGTTGCGAACCCCTGATCTGAAGCAATCTTCGCAGGCTTACGAAAGAATCTGGTGAAATATCCGGGGTAAAACAAATGGGAGCAATAGTATGGCAGTGCTTGTGGAAGCGCTCTCGGCGGTTGCCCGTCGCGACGCGATTGATGAACGGTATGAGGGCGGCTGGGACGGATTCGTTTCAGATGTGCCGAATGGTACCTTGTGTACGGATGAGGTGATTGTCCGTGTGGGGTTCATGCATCCCGCCGACGCAGAGCCTTATGCAGTATTGTTGCAGCGGCGCGGGCTGCGTTTTCTTATGAACGGCACAGCGATAGACTTCGCAACCCTTGATCAACAACGGGGTATCGTGTCGCCTTGCGACTGGCTTGAATTCGCCCGAATCCCCATGGACGACAGCGGCGGTTCCATAGCGGTATGCTGGTTTTTTGACGAGCCGCGCACAGCCGGACCTGGGCTATACATGAAATGCGACCCGTCCATGCCGGTGGCGACACCGCCCGACTGGGAGTTCGAGGGCTCGTTAAGTCAACAATTTAAGTATACACCGCCCGACGAGATGGAAAAGAAACTGCGCTTCCTGCGTCATGAGGACGGTCACGACATATTTCTCGATCTGGATACAGGCGAGGAACGCTATGTTGGGCGCACGAAATAATCTCCGTCAGACGAATACTTTTGCGGGCCTGAACGCAAAGGCATAAAACGTTTCTTTAATTCAATAAATGACAAAAGCGCAGACGCGGCTGCCTGCCGCTGTATG
>SLFT01000139.1 GCA_007124105.1 Candidatus Hydrogenedentota bacterium
CGCCACAATTTCGACAGGCGGCGTCCCATCTACCGCCGCCAGGATGACAGCGCCGACTTCCTCTGGCAGGGACAATCTGTAGTCAGGCGTTTCAGGATAAGCGCACCCATCATCGGAAAGAAACAAGGCAATTTCCTTTTGCTGGGGATACGCCGTTTCATCATGGGCCAGCAACAGGATGTCCTTATTTCCGTTGCCATTCATATCAGCCACGGCAACGTCCCAGACGTTCTGAGGGGACATAAGCGTATACACTTGCGGCGCTGCCGCCGCGGAAATAGCTGCCAGAAATAAGGTAAAACACATCATATCTTTTGTTCTCCAGTGTTTTGCGCGATCTGTTCCTGGGCGGCAATACGCCTGACGGCATCCGTCACCCCGTCAATATGGTCAATACGGTCCATCGGGGGCGGCGTCATCTGTTTAGTCCAACAACGTTGTATTCGGAAGAATGTGAAATACGGCCAATACATCGCCCATAATGTATCCTTATCAACAACGATTCGAGGAGAAATACATGAACATTCTGCATCTTGTTCCGGGCAGCGGCGGCACTTTCTATTGCCAGAACTGTCTGCGCGACCATCTGTTGATACGGGCATTGCGCGCCCAGGGCCATGATGTAACGCTTGCGCCGTTATACCTGCCCATGTATGGCGGCGCCACGGCGGCGGAAACCAACGCGCCCTTATTTTTCGGCGGTATTGCCGTGTATGTGCGCGAAAAAGTCCCGTTTCTGCGTACGATGCCGGACTGGCTGAACCGTCTGTTAAATGCGCCGTTTTTGCTGCGGCAGGCCGCCAAGCGTGAAGGTTCCACCAACGCCGCGGAACTGGGCGCCATGACCCTGTCCATGCTCGAGGGGCCGCAGGGCAACCAGACACAGGAGTTCGATCGTTTTCTCCAGTGGCTGTGTTCCCAGGAAAAGCCGGATGTAATTCATATCTCGAATGCGTTGCTGCTGGGATTTGCGCCGGCCTTGCGTGAGGCGCTGGACACGCCGATTGTATGCAGCCTGCAAGACGAGGAACCCTGGGTGAGCGCCATGGGCGCGCCCTACAATGGCTTGTGCTGGGAGGCCATGACGCGCCAGTCCCAGCATGTAAGCCGTTTTGTCGCCACCAGCCAGTGGTATGCAACACGGATGCGCGAATGCATGGCCCTTACACCGGAACGCATTCACGTCATCTATCCCGGGCTGGACGTGCCCGCAACCATGCCGGAACTACAGGCTGTGGAACCGCCCACCATCGGTTATCTGTCTCGCCTGAATCCCGCGCAGGGCTTCGCGGAACTGGTTGATGCATTCTTGAAACTGAAACAGACCCCTGGCCTGAAGACGCTCCGACTGCGCGCCACCGGCGGCGCAACCCCCGCTGATACGGATTTTGTGGACGGCATCGAGCGGCAACTGGCCGATGCGGGCGCTGCCGAGGCGGCTGAGATACGCCGCGAATTCAATGCCGCGCCGGACGCATCGTTCTTTGGCGGCCTGACTGTTATGTCCACGCCCTCCCAAGGCGGCGAAGCATTCGGCATGCATATCATTGAAGCGATGGCGCGCGGTATTCCCGTGGTGCAGCCCGACGTCGGCGCGTACCCGGAAATCATCCGTCCTTCCGGCGGCGGCCTGCTGTACAACCCTGATGATGAGAACGGGCTGTTCGAGGCGTTAAACGCTGTGTTGAGCGACGCTGACTACGCGAAACAGCTGGGCGCGCAAGGGTACGCCCGGGCCCGCGAGCGGTTCAGCGTGGAACGGATGGCGCGAGACATGATAGCGCTCTATGAAGGAGTAATACAGACCGGCTGACAGGAGTGTCGCTTTAACCATTCTGTTTGTCGTTGATTGCAATAGAACTTGTCGCATGAATTACAATCGTCACAAAGATTTAGTGGACAACAACATTGTCATTGTTTTCGGTGCGCAACATGGAACTGTCTCCCCCGCAATGGTGGAATAAAAGCCTGTAGTTTACTGGTAACCCTGTCGGAATCATGCCATGACCAATACTTGGAAGAAATATTTGTTTGGGGCGCTTGTCATTGCCTGTATCGCCGCGACGGCGCTGCTCTTTCTGCCGGAACAGCAAGCCGATGACCCAGCAACGCATGACAGTGATGTGTCTGCGCCGCCGGCTGTCCCGATAGCGCCCACAGCCCCGACCGATGCGCCCGAGACCGCGGTCAGCGAGAAAGCAACAGGAGCGGACTGGAACACCTATCACGGCGACAATGCCTTGCGCGGCGTTACGCAGTGGCCCCTGCCCGACGAGATGGTCGTGCGCTGGCATCTCATGACAGGCGCGCCGGTGCGCGTACCACCGGTGGCTCATGACGGAATTATTTTCGCCGCCACCACGCGCGGTGAGATTATTGCCGCCGACCTGGAAGGCCGGGAGATATGGCGGCGGGAACTGACTGCGCCGGCGCCTGGCCATGAGCTGCCGCAGCCGGTATACATTGACGCGCCCATCACCGCCGTTAACGGAAAAGTATTTCTGGGGACAGACCTGGGCGATGTGTTTGCGTTGCGCGCCGACACCGGCGAGGAACTGTGGCGCGCCAACATTGGCGGGCCCGTACGCGGCGCGCCCAATTATAATTCGGCTGGAAACCGCATATTCGTGATCGAACAGGACCTGGGCGCGTTGGTATGTCTTGACGTTGACTCGGGCGCTGAAGTCTGGCGCAGCGATGGCGTGGACCGCAGCGACGGCTCGCCCGCCATTGCCGAGGACGTGGCGGTGTTCGGCAGCTGCGCGTCGGCCCTGCACGTGGTCGCCATTGCCACAGGCGAGCGGTTGCGCGATATTCCCATCGCGAACGGCGGCGGCCAGGTTGCCGGCGGCGTGGCGCTGGTGGACGGCTTTGCCTACGCGGGCGTGCGGGACGGACGGATCATGCGCGGCGATGTGGCGGAAGGCGCGTTCACCTGGATAACCGGCATCAGCGAAGACGAAGTGTTTGCAACGCCCGCAGTCCATGATGCATGGGTTGTCGCCACGTCGTATGATGGACGCGTTCACGCCCTTCACCGGGAAACCGGGGAAATACAATGGCAACACGACCTCCAGGGCAAACCGTCCTCTCCCATTATCGCCGACGACAGAATTATTGTTGCCGCTGACGGCGCGCTGTTCCTGCTGCGTCTTGAAGATGGAAAACGCGTGTGGGAGCAACGTCTGTCAGACGAGATCACCGGCCCGGCCATACTCCCGGACATGGTTGTTGTGGGCAGCGAAGACGGCGTAATCACGGCCCTCGGTCCCCCAGACTGATGCATTCGGTACACGCAGCATCCTTGATGGATGCGGTTCTTTGCTGGACGAAGACAAAGGGCGTCAGTCCGGACGTCGGGATGCTCGGTCGAGAGTGAAGTGTTACGTCGCCGCGCCAATTGAAAAGCGTTGTTGGCGCCTGTATTGCGTACGGTGCGACCGTTGACGCCGGCGCAATGATTGCCGAAATATCCAGTGCGAATTGCCAAAGGATGAAACGGACTTCGTACATCGGTCATAATAGGGCTGCTGTTGGAAATGATGTCCATTTACGACAGTCATCATAGTTACGGCCGCGGCGATTATGTTGCGCGCTTGTCCTGCTTGGTGCGCATGACGCGTACCAGCCCGTTGTCAACCGACAGCGCGCGTAAAGCGTCTGATTGTACACGCCCCAGGCAAGCAACAGAAGGCATGAGGGAGCGTAATCCATGAGTCAGAATACCCTGCTTCTCGAATTAACCGGCGTTGTCAAGGAATATCCCGCCTCCCCTGAACCGCTTCGTGTGTTGCATGGGATAGATTTTTCTCTTGACGCGGGGGAATGCGCGGCTATCCTGGGGCCGTCGGGGTGTGGCAAGAGTACACTGCTCAATGTAATGGGCTCGCTCGACTTGCCCGACGCGGGGACGACGCGAATTCGCGGCAACGATATCGCCGCCATGAACGCCGCCGAACTGGCGCGACTGCGCAATCATGAGATTGGCTTCGTATTTCAACTGCACCATCTGCTTCCCCAATGCACCGCGCTCGAGAATGTCTTGATTCCGGCAATGGTTCATGAACATCGCGACAGGGCCAGGGAACAGGCGTTGCGGCTGCTCGAACGGGTGGGGCTGCGGGAGCGGCGCCACCACCGTCCGGGCGAATTGTCCGGCGGTGAACGGCAGCGCGTGGCCGTGGCGCGCGCGCTCATTAACAATCCCGCGCTGTTGCTGGCCGACGAGCCAACCGGCGCATTGAACGAAGAGGCGGCAACCGAACTGGCCGACCTGTTGCTTGAACTGCGTCGCGAGCGAAACATGGCCATTGTCGTTGTAACCCATGCCCGCGACCTGGCGGAACGCTTTGCGCCCCTTTATCAACTGCATGGCGGCAGACTCGAGCGCCGGGAGTAAGCGCCATGACCCTTGTTACACTGATTGCCCAGGGAATCCGTTACCACAGACGCCTGTATCTGGGCCTCCTCGCGGGCGTCGTCATCGCGTGCGCCGCGTTGACAGGCGCGCTCGCGGTGGGCGACTCTGTGCGGCAAACCCTGTTTTGGATCGCGGAAGCGCGTCTGGGCGCGGTGGGACACGCCCTTGACTGGGGAAACCGCTATTTTGATGCGGCGCTGGCGACAGCAGTGGATGCGGCACTTGTCGAGACAGGGCATATCGAAATGTCGGAAACAGCCCACCCCGGTATTGCGGCTGTCTTTGCGTTGCGCGGCATGGCGGAGACGTCTCCCGGACATGCGCAATCTGGAAGACGTCTGAACCGCGCTTATGTGTATGGCGTGGACGCCGGCTTCTGGACGCTTGCGCCCGAGGGCGCTGCCGTTGTTGCGCCGCCAGGGCCACAGGAAGCGCTCATCAATGAATCGGTAGCGCGTACGCTGGGGCTGGCGGCGGGAGATGATATGTTGTTGCGGCTGGTGCGGCCGTCCGCCATGCCCCTGGAAGCGCCCTTGTCCCGGGGCGATGAAGGCGATACCGCCGTGGCGCGGGTGCGGGTGGCGGCGGTGTTGTCCGAAGCGCAGTGGGGCCGCTTTTCGCTGGTTACCGACCAGGCCATGCCCGCGAACATTTTTGTTGACCAGGCGTGGTTGGGACACTTGACGGGCATGATCGGCAAGGCAAACCTGTTGCTTGCGTCGGACGCCATTGACGGCGATCTGCTGCAAGATTGTATCGCCGCTGCCTGGAAACCTGAACACGTGGGCTATCGTTTCAGGGAACATCCCTCGGGCATTATCCAACTGGAATCAGAGCGATTGTTTATTGAGAGCGCCGTGACAGAGGCGGCGCAACGCGCGGGGGACGCCCGGCCCCTGTTGCACTACTTGGTAAACGAGATCAGGACAAAAGAACATGCCACGCCGTATTCCTTTGTCACGGCGGGCATCGCTCCCGATGACACGCCGGATGGCGCCGTGTGCGTGAATCAATGGTTGGCGGATGCGCTGGACTTAGGCTCGGGAGATACAGTGACCATCACCTGGAACGAACCGCTGCCGTCCGGAGAATTCAAGGAACACACCACGGAAGCGCAGGTTCATCAGGTGGTGCCGATGGCGGCGTTACAAGTTGAACGCGATCTGACGCTGGACTTTCCCGGCCTGAGCGATGTGGACACCTGCCGCGACTGGGATATCGGCTTGCCCCTGGACGAAGAGAAACTGCAAGACGAAGAAAACGAAGCGTACTGGAACGAGTACCGGCAGACGCCGAAATTGACAACCTCTTTTGAGACCGGCAGCCGCTGGTGGGGCAGCCGCTTCGGAACCGTGATGGCGCTGCGTTTCACGGAGAAGAACGCGGACGTGGATGAACTGTCTCGGGCGTTGCGTGAAACGCTCGATCCCGCGGTCATCGGACTGACATTCATGCCTGTTCGCGAAAACGCGCGCCGCGCCGTCGAGCAGGCCATGGACTTTGGCGGGTTGTTTATCGGCATGAGCATGTTTCTGATTGCCGCTGCGCTTACGCTGCTTGCGCTGCTTTATGCGCACGGATTGCAGACGCGCGCAAACGAGATAGGCGCATTACTCGCTGTAGGGTGGACGCCCCGCCGTGTGCGCGCCTGGCTGCTCCTCGAATCACTACCGGTAATTTTGTGCGGCAGCGTCGTGGGCGCCGTGGGCGGCTTATGGTATGCGCGGCTGCTGCTGTTCGGGCTGACCCAGTTCTGGCCCGACGCGGTAGCCGGCGCCCCCTTGCGGTTCCATCTGGTCCCTGCGACACTGGTACAAGGCGCCGTGAGCGCGGCCTTGTGCGTGTTCGCGGTCATACTGATATGTTCCATACGGGCATGTCGCCGTCCGGCGCGCGAGTTGCTGCAACGAGATTTCGCGTCAACAACAGCAGCGCCCCACACAAGGGAACTTCCGTTTATGTTCCTTTGCGCGGTACTGTTGCTTGTGTTGGCGTTTTCTTCGTATCAAGCGTTCTTCGGCGCTGGAGACAACCCGACGCCGTGGTTCTTTGCGTCCGGCGCGGCGGCGTTGGCGACAGCGCTGACCGCCTATGGCCTGTTTCTGGGCCGGCTGATACGCAAGCCCGCGCCCGCCCATCTCCGGTTGTGGCGGCTGATCCTGGCGCAACTGGCGCGGCGGCGCAGCCGCAGCGTCGGCGTCGCCCTGGTCACCGGGTGCGGCGTGTTCATGATCGTCTCCGTATTCGCCATGCAGGCCGCCATGACTTTCGATGTTGCGCAGCCCGCATCGGGCGCGGGCGGGTTTACGGTCTTCGCCTCTTTGACAACGCCAGTCCGCGGCAGCGACGACACGCCGCTGGGCTTTTCCCGGGACAGCGTTGTGCCCTTGCGCGTATGGGACGGCGATGATGCGGGGTGTCTGAATCTGAACAGGGCGCAGCAACCGCGCCTCTACGGCGTGGCGCCCCGCGCATTGAGTGAACGCGGCGCTTTTGCGCCACAGGACGCCGTTGCCGATCTGTGGTCGTTGTTGGAACTGCCCCTGGAAGACGATGTGATCCCCGCGCTGGTGGGAGATACGGACACAGCGCTGTGGGGGCTGGAGGCAACAACCGATCCCGTGCGCGGCGCCGAGTTCGAGTACCCCGGCGACACGGGCGAAACGTTCCGCGTACGCGCCGTTGGCAGGCTGCCCATGCGCCTGTCCCTGTTCCAGGGCGCCATGCTCATTTCCGAGGAGCAGTTCACGCGCATGTTCCCCCACGAAGGCGGGTACCGCGCGTTTCTGGTGGACACGGACGCCCCGGAGGATACGGCGGCGCAACTCAACCAGGAGTACAGGCGTCTGGGCATGGAGGCGGCGCCATCGGTGGAACGGTTGCGCGCGTTTTACGCCGTGGAACGGGCCTATCTTGCCATGTTCCTCGTACTCGGCGGCATCGGCATGATGCTGGGCGCGGGCGGCGCCGCCGTCATCGCATTGCGCAACATGGCCGAACGCCGCGCCGAGTTTGCGCTGCTCGTGGCTGTTGGCTATGAACCGCGTCTGGTACGGCGTATGGCGCTCCTGGAAAATGTCTTTCTGGTTGTACTGGGCATCCTGTTCGGATTAACCGCAGCCGCAATCGCTGTTATCCCGCTGCTGATGCAAGCGCCCACAGCAGCGAACGTGTCGGCCCTTGCCGTCATGATCCTGTGCGTAATCGCCGCGTACCTCGCCGCCGTACTCATCACGACCCGTCTCGCGCTCGGCGAAATACCCCTCGCCGCGTTACGCACAGAATAAGCAAAATAAACAACTGCGTTTACACCGTGGCGTACACATAAAAAATAAGGCGTCAGAAGATAACGCCGGCATAACCAATCGTATCCGTGTAAATCCGTGTTCATCCATGGTCAAAAAAGTAAAAACACATGCCGCGGATGAACACATAAAGACACAGATAAACAATGAGTAGATTTGGCAAAGTGAGTTCGTTTCTGTTATATCTGCGGCGCCGTGTCCAGGCTTTCGTGCATTCTGCGAAGCATTTCCAGTGTGACCCGGTGTATTGTGGGGGCGATTTCGGGGTTGTTGGTATAGATTTCACCGTAGGGCCTGCTGTTGCGTCCGTAGGTATAGGGCGGCTTGACGTCCCACTGTGATTTGGGAACGATGTAGCCTATTTCGTCATTGCCCAGGTTGAAGTTCATCTTGACGCTGCCCCGCATGACCTCGACGAAGGGCGGCACTTCCACAGGATCAATAACAAAATCTGCGCCCTCGGGGTTTTCGATGCCGCCGAAAACGATTTCCGGGAATATTTCGCCGGGCGTGGTGACGATTTCTATGTCGCCGATGCGCAACGCATTGATTTCTGTTTTAGCCTTGCCATTATATACGCCCGGATGGACTACGCCAAGGTACAGGACCGCCTTGAATGGCCAGCCCATGGCGGCGTAAATGGTCTTTGCCGAAACGGCAATCCGCTGGTCAGCCATAGGACGCGCCTCTGCGCTTCTCAGCGCCTCTGCCGCGAGGATGGCCAGATTCTCGCCCAGCGCCTGCGCTTTATGCACATCATTCGCGCTCGAGGCGACCCCGTGCCTGTTGGTGATTTCAATATGCAGCGGGTTCATCAGCCCGCCGATGGGGCCAGTGAAAAACACGCACTTGCCCCCGAAACCGTCAAACCCGCCTGCCCCTTGCAATCCCGACTCCATGGCCTGACGAAAGTAGTGGGGAAAATCGGAACTGACATAGGGGTTGCTGCCGCCCATGGCCTCGGGGTGCATGCCCCATGAAGCCAGTACGGCGATGGTTTCTTCCGTACCCTTCTTCTTGAACCACGCCAGCGGCAGCGTGTGGTCCATTACCTGTGGGTCACGGGAATCGCGGATAAAATTTTCTTCCGGCACATAACCGGTGGTGATGATGGCGTCGGCAGGCGTCAGATTCGCCACCGCCTCGAGCACCGCGTCACAAGTCTCTTCCTGAATCATGCGCACATAGTCTTCATCAAAGCGGGAGCCCCAGAGGAACCAGTAACTCCAGATGCCCATGGTGTCCGGCGCCTGGTGCGAATGGGTGGCGGCAAAGGCGACATGGTCAATGTCCGGGTTCCTTTCCTGGATCATTTTTCGGATAGTGATATAGCGATCGTACGTGATGCCGATGCTGTCAATACTGACGATGGCAAGGGTGACGCCGTTGTTACGAAAGGCCATGGCCCGGGACCAAAGTGGATCGTTTACGCCCTTGGCGGCGCGATCAATGCCAAAGCCCGCAATCCACACCAGATCAAAATCGCCCGAGCCCGTGCGGTCCTCCCAGGTATCAATCTTCGGATCGAAGCGGTTGTTGTTGTCAACGTCCACCCAGGTGTCTTTCTTGTCCATGTCGGGCGTTATGTCGCGCACTGCCACCCCCACCTGCAAGTCGTTCACGGTATCCCATGCGCCCGGCGCGGGCAATACATAATCTATCTCGTAGCTCCGATGGGGCCCATACATTTTATAGCGCACATAGCCGAAGGCTGTTGCGAACAGAACAAGAAACAGGCACAGGAACCCGCCAAGAATACGAGTGATGATTTTGTGTCGCGAGAAGAATGACAACATGTTCAGGTTTTCCTTTTAAGGCTGAAAAAGTGACCGTGGAAAAAGATAAGGACAACAAACAATGCGGTGAGCCGTCGCGGTGTGTCGGAGGCGCCTGATTGCTGCGCATGGCCGTATCACCCGCCACCGCATATAGAATGGGAAAGATAGCGCCCAATAGAACAATTGGCGTACCCGAAAGCCTTCCGCTGCGGCAACAGGCGGGGTTTTGCCATCAATAGAACCATGGTTTACACTGATCCATTGACCCTATAATCTGTCCTACAGTTTCAAAATTCGCTGATACATTCAAAAACAAGAAAACGGCGAATGAGCAGACGAGGGTGGCCGTGTCTTTATGGCGGTCATTACACATCCGGATTATAGTTGTCTGAAAAAAGCTTCGTTGGACTAACCAGGCGGCGCCGCCCCTGATAGACCTGATTGACGGGATTGACGGATGCCGCATCTACATGGCCGCGCATCTGTTGATTTCCACGGCGTTTAGTCCAATGGGGTCATCGTACCTTCAGTGCTACGATGCTTTTTGCCGGAACCATGACTTGGATGACGTTGTTATCAAGCGTTGCATCTGTGAACTGTCGAGGGGCGACAGCGTCTGGCTGCTCGAACGTGTTATGCGCGTTCATTTCATCTGCCGTTAATATGCGTCCAGAAACTTCTGATGCGTCCATGCCCTGAATTGAGCAGTTTAACGCCGCCTCGTTTGTTGGATGCAGGTTGCAAAGGGTGATGGTTACCGTGCCGGCTTCACTTTTGGACGCTGACGCATTGAGCGACGGCACTTTGTGTTCGTCGCGCTCATAAGGCGCGCACGCCAGGTCAATCGGCAATAACGTAGCGCCTTGATGCTCCTTGAACATCTCGAACACATGGTACGTGGGCGTAAGAAACATGTCGGCGTCTCGGGTATGCGCCATGGCCTGGAGCACATTGACGGTCTGCGCGATGTTGGCCATCTTTACCCTGTCGCAGTGTTGATTGAAGATGTTAAGGAAGATTCCGGCGGACAACGCGTCGCGCAACGTATTCTGCTGCACCAGGAAACCGGGGTTGCTGCCGGGCGTGGGGTTCCACCATGTGCCCCATTCGTCGAAGTACAGTCCCACCCGTTTTTCGGGATCGTGTTTGTCCATCACTTCAATTTGTTGGCGCAACACTTCAGCAACGTCGAGGCTCTTCTTCATGAGAGTGAACCACTCGCTCTCGTCAAATTCGGTGGCGCTTCCCTTTTCCCACCAGTGCGGACCGGTAAAGACATAGTAGTGCAGGCTGATTCCGTCCATGTGACGCTTTGCGCGTTCAAGCACCACATCCATCCAGCGGGTATCCCAATCGTTCGGCCCGCAGGCAATCTTGAGGATTGGGTTGTCGGAATAACTGCGGACATAGGTCTGATACCGCTTGTAGAGGTCGGCGTAGTATTCCGGCGTCATGTGGCCGCCACAGGCCCAGTTCTCATTGCCGACGCCAAAGTAGCGAACACGCCAGGGCTTTTCACGTCCATTGGCCCGTCGCAGCATGGCCATCGCGCTGTCGCCGTCAAAGGTCATGTACTCCACCCAATCCTGCATGTCTCGGATGGAACCTGACCCGACATTGCCCGCTATGTAGGCCTCGGTATCGAGCAGCTCGCACAAGTCGAGGAATTCATGGGTGCCAAAAGAGTTGTCCTCGGTTACCATGCCCCAGTGCGTATTGATCATGGCCGGGCGCTGTTCGCGCGGTCCGATACCGTCTTTCCAGTGGTACTCATCGGCAAAACATCCGCCTGGCCAACGCAGTACGGGAATGCGCAACGCTTTGAGCGCCTCCACAATGTCCTTGCGATAGCCCCGGATATTCGGGATGTCCGAATCCTCGCCCACCCAGATGCCGTCATAGATACAACGCCCCAGATGCTCGGCGAAATGACCATAAATCTCAGGGGCAATGGTCCATTCACCTTTATCGGCGTGAACAACAAGCGTGTTGGCTGTATCGGCATGGCCGCAGAAGCTCCAGACCAGACACACAGCGGTGAGCGCAACGAAAAATGGCGTTTTGCAGAAAGACATGACAGCATCCTCCATAAAAATTTTGGCGTTCAACAATCAGAGACACGCAAGACCATTGCGTCTATTATGACAAGGACGGCATATAGGTGATCAAACTTTCCTGATAAACACGCCATGAGTCTCTTCATGCTGCCAGACGCACGTTCCTCGTAGTGTCCGTTCATTTGTGTTTTGGGTTCGACGCCTGTAAAATGTAGCGTACGCCAGAGACCTCTGATTTCCCGAGCGCGTTGAGTGACGTGATAGCGTTTTGTGAACGAATACGGGGACAAGGCGGATAAGAAAGAGTATGACGCCCTCGGGTGCTCTCAGGACACCCGAGATGGCAAACACTAACGCTTCAGGACATTGTAGTATGGCGCCTATTGATGCATCAAAATTAGAAGTGACGGCAGGCCGGCCGTATCCCATGGGGCCGGTGGTGTACACGGAGGGCATTCGATTCACTATTTTCAGTCGCCACGCCACCCGCGTGTGGATAGCGTTGTTTGACAATATAGAAGACCAGGAACCGGCCTGGGAATATGAATTTGATCCGAAACGTCATCGTACAGGCGACGTATGGTCTTTGTTTGTGCGCGGCGCGGCGGAGGGTTCCTATTTTCTCTATCGTATGGACGGGCCTCATGCGCCGCGCGAGGGCCATCGCTACAACCCGCGCATATACCTGCTCGATCCGTATGCCAAGGCGTTTGTGGGCGATATTCACAAGAGCACCATGAAATGCGTAGCGGTTCACGACAAGATGGACTGGAACGATGATGTGCGCCCCCATATCCCGTTGAAGGATCTGGTGATCTATGAGACGCATGTGCGCGGTTTTACCCGGCATCCTTCGTCGGGCGTTTCCTGTCCCGGCACGTATCGCGGTCTCATCGAAAAGATTCCGCACTTGAAAGAATTGGGCGTGAACGCGGTCGAATTGTTGCCCATCCAGGAATTCGGCGAAACGCTGCTGGGACGTTGCAGCCTGAAGACAGGAAAACAATTAACCAACTACTGGGGCTACAGCAGTATCGGCTTTTTTGCGCCTACGGGGCGCTACGCCGTGAGCGCTACGCGGCTCGAACACCTGGACGAGTTCCGCGCCATGGTAAAGGCGCTGCACGAAGCGGGCATGGAAGTCATTCTCGATGTGGTGTTTAACCACACCTCTGAAGGCGACGAACGCGGCCCGACCCTGTCCTTTCGGGGCATAGACAACAGCGTGTACTACCTGCTTTCAAAGGGCGCATATCTCAACTATTCAGGTTGCGGCAACACGGTAAACTGCAATCATCCGCTGGTGCGTGATTTCATTCTGGATTGTCTGCGTTATTGGGTGGCCGTGATGCATATTGACGGATTCCGCTTCGATCTGGCGTCCATACTGGGGCGCGACCAACAAGGCAACATCATTGAAGAAGCGCCTTTGATTCAGCGTATTGCCCAAGACCCTGTGTTGCGCGATGTGAAACTGATAGCGGAGGCATGGGACGCCGGCGGCGCGTATCAGGTGGGCGGGTTCGGCGACGCGCGCTGGGCTGAATGGAACGGCAAGTATCGCGACGATGTGCGTCGGTTCTGGCGCGGCGATTCCGGGACGCGCGGCGCATTCGCCATGCGCTTGACCGGCAGCGCCGACTTGTATATGCGCAGCGGCCGCAGCCCGGAGCACAGCATTAACTTTATTACGTGTCACGACGGATTTACGCTGCGCGACCTGGTGTCGTATAACAAGAAGCACAACGAGACGAACGGGGAAGGCAACCGCGACGGCGCGAACGAAAATTTCAGTTGGAACTGCGGCCACGAGGGCGACACGGGCGACCCCGAGATTAACGCATTGCGGCGGCGACTCCAAAAAAGCCTGATTACCACCTTATACTTGTCGTTGGGCGTACCCATGATGCTGGGCGGCGACGAAATGAACCGTACGCAGCAAGGCAACAACAACGCCTACTGCCAGGATAATGACATATCCTGGTTCGACTGGCGTCTGCTCGAGGAAAATCGCGAACTGTTTTTGTTTTACCGGGATGTTATCGCGTTCCGCCAGGAGAACCCGGTGTTCCATCGCAACACGTTTTTTAACGGCGGCGACAGCCATGATACAGCCGATCTCACCTGGTTCGAACCATCAGGGGAAAAGGTGGACTGGCAAAAGGACGCGAGCGTCGTGGCCTGTCGGGTTCACCCCAAGGAAAACGACGACGTTGCCGTGTTTATGATGTTCAACGCTTCCCTTGACGCTGTCAGGTTTGAAGTGTCCGACGGCGCGTGGTATGTGCGTATTAACAGCGCGGCATTGCCGCCAGAAGATTACTTCGGCGCGGAGGAAGCCCCGCCCATGAAGGGCGACGTCTTCGAGGTCAGCGCGAAAAGCGTGGTGGTATTGACGTCGCCCGCAAGCATGGATGAATTATGGGTGCGTTAACGGCTGGTCCGCGCTGACAAGGAACGGCGGGGGGCATACGGTTTTTGTCGGACAGATACCGGGTTCTATGTCGTTGTCGCCTTACATTCTTTCCGGCGTCTCGATGCCCAGTATATGCAGGGCATTGCTGAGCGTTTGCAGGGTTGCGCGGCATAGCAGCAACCGGGTCTGCGTTGTAGCCGCGTCATCCGCCGTGAGCACCGGGCACTCATGGTAGAAGGTGGTGAAGGCGCGGGCCACATCAAGCGCAAAATTGGCGACGGGCGCGCAGACCCGCTGTTCGCTTGCGTCGCTGACGACCGACGGGAACGCCAGGAGTTTTAGCAGTAGCGCCCACTCCACATCGGTGTTAACGCAAAACGTATTGTCGGGCGCGTCAGGCACTGGCGCGTCGCTCTTGCGCAATATTGACCGAATGCGCGCACAGCTGTACTGGATATAAGGGCCGGTATCGCCCTGAAAAGACAATGCGGCCTCCATATCGAAAGTAACGTTTTTTGTGGGCTTCACGCGCAACACCGCAAATCGAATAGCGGAAACAGCCACTTGCGCCGCGATGGCGTCATGTTCTTCGTCTGTCATCTCCGGGAATTGTTCCGCCACCCGCTCCCGCGCCAGCGCCGCGGCCTGGTCGAGGAAATCGGCCAGCAACACCACCTTGCCCTGGCGTGTTGACATTTTTCCGTCCTTGAGCAGGATATAGGCGTAATAGACCACTTCAGGCGCGGGGACGCCCGCCGCATCGAGCATCAGCGCCAGTTGTTGCGCGTAAAGTTTATGGTCTTCGCCGAGCACCATCAGGTTCAGGTCGGCGCTATGCCCGCACTTGTCTATCGAGTATACAAGGTCGCGGCATCCATACATGGACGAGCCATTGGCGCGTCGCAATACAAAATAGCGGCCTTCTTCCGCCGGGTACCCCAGTTTCGACAGATCAACCACACGGCGTCCCTCTTCGTCAGTAAACAAGGCGCCCTTTTCCACGAGCGCCGTCTCCACGCGTTCAAGGCGCGGATCGTTTACATACAGCGATTCCCTGTCAAAAACATCATAGGAAACGCCCAGCCGTTCGAGCACCGCCAGTTGTCCTTTCAAGCATAAATCCGTTACGGCGTGAAATTTCTTCAAGGTTTCCGGGTCGCCGTCTTCGATCTTTGCAAGCAGTTCGTAGCCCCGCGCCGCAAACTGGGGGTCGTCTTCTGCCCGCTGGTTGGCGCTTACGTAGGCATCCAGTATCTGGGAGAAAGACAGATTTTCGATTTCATCGGCAATGAGCACCAGCAGCCCGATTTGCCTGCCCATGTCATTCACATAATAATGCACCTCGACATCATATCCCTCGAAGCGAAGCAAGCGCGTGAGGCTATCGCCAATCATGGCGCATCGCCCGCGGCCGACATGCGGGCTGGCGTTGGGATTGATGCTGGTGTGTTCTATCAATACCTTTTTCCCCGTACCGACGCCGTTGCTTCCCCAGCGGGCGCCCGCGCTCAGAACCGCGGTAATCGCTTCCGCGCCCACCCGGTTGCGATTAAGTTTAAAGTTAATGTACGGTCCGGCGGCGGCGGCGGACGTGATGTAATCATTGCCGACGATGGTTTCGGCCAGTTCTCGCGCAAGGGCGTGCGGCGCGGCGCGGCGCTTTTTGGCAAGGGTGAACATGGGAACGGCAATATCGCCCAGCTCCAGCGACGGGGGCGCACCGACAACAATATCAGACTCTTCGGCCTCCGGAAAACAGCCACGAACAATAGTGGTGATATGCGTGGAAAGGTTC
>SLFT01000389.1 GCA_007124105.1 Candidatus Hydrogenedentota bacterium
GATCCCCGCGAATGGTTTGGCGGCGTGGTGCATGGCCCCGGCAGCCCGGACCTGCCCGAAACACGCGAACGCGTCCCCGCCCATTATCCTATCCGCCATTACCCAGACATCACCCACATTGTGCGCTGTCAGTATCCCCACAATCAGCTGGACCCGTTGTTCTCGATTGCCATTACGCGCCAGGGCGTCAACCCGCAGCCCCGTCATTCGCGCTTCATCCACAACCATTTTGCGCCGCTCACCAACGGGTTCCTGAGTTATTCGGACGGCGCCCATGACGACGTGAATAAGGTGGTGTGGACGCGCCTTGGCTGGAATCCCGACGAGAGCCTCCGCGAGATACTGATGGATTACGCGCGTTTTTTCTTCCGGCCCGACCTTGCCGACGATGGGGCGGATGCCATCCTGGGTCTTGAAGAAAACTGGGAGGGCGCCGCCATGGACAACGGCGGCGTCACCGGGACGCTTCGCCTGTGGGAACGGATCGCCGAGGCGATGCCGGATGAATTGTCGGGCCCGCGCGCCAACTGGCGGTTGCAGATGATGCTGTTCCGCGCCACCCTCGACGCCTACGCCCGCCACCGCCTTATCTACGAGCAGGGGCTTGAAACGCAGGCGTGCGAAGCCATCCTCGAACACCACGACGACCCCGACCGCGCCATGGATGTCGCCCTGACCATCCTCGAGAAGGCCGAGACCGAAGGCGTTCAGCCGCATTTGCGCGAACGCATCATTACGATGGCTAAAGCTCTCTGGGAATCCATCGGGTTGCAGAGCGATGTGGAGACCTATCAGATACACAGCCCGCAACGGGGCGGCGTATTGGAATACCTGGATACGCCTTTGAACAGCCGTTATTGGATTGAAGATGAATTCGAGCGGTTGCGCGACAGCGACGACGAAGAGGCCGTGAGGAGACGGCTTTATGAAATCGCCACATGGCAGCAACCGGGCGAGGGCAGTTTTTACGACGACCTCGGCAATGTGGGCAATTCGCCCAATGTGCTGTATACCGGCGGCCCGAGCGGACATCCCATGCAGCACCGCCAGCCGACGCCCGGCTACTGGGCGCCTGACGGCGGACGCGCCCGATTCCGATATGGGTGGCTGCATACCATGAGCAATCCCGAGGGACTGCTTTATGAACACCTTGATCCTGGGGCGGACTATCTGCTGCGTGTTGCCGGATACGGCGACGTGAAACCCCGCGCCGATGGCGAGCCGCTGACCCCCACGGACTACGACACGAGTGAAGGGGGATTCAAAGATTTCCCGGTGCCCCAAAAATACTATGCCGATGGCGCGTTAACGATTACCTTCGACGAATTGGACGAACGCCATTTGAACTGGCGCGAGTGGTCCAGGATGGCCGAGGTCTGGTTGTTGAAACAATAAGAAATATCTCGGTATAGACCATGCTTTCTGTATGTTGCTCACGCTTCAGTGTGCCTGAGCAACTTCACGCGCCTGTACGGAGCATGTGCAACCGAGCCACGGAAGTGTGAACAACATACAGGAATTCCGCACAAGGAGATAGTGATGCTGAAACGCCAATTCCAAGTTGCCGCCCTTTGTTTTGTCGCGGCAGCGGCCTTCGGACAAGGAAACGGACTGCGGATTGATACGATGACGTCATGGCAAATCGTATGCGCGCACGGGGCCATCGAAAGCGAAGTATACGCCGCTGAAGAGTTCCAGACCCTGTTTGCGGAAATGACCGGAACGACGCTTCCTGTTGTGGCGTCTGCTTCCGGGGATAGGGGCGCGGTGTTTATCGGTCCCGACGCTGTCGCGCAATCGCAACAGAGCGCGCCCCTGTCGGATGCCGGCAAGGAAACGTTGCGCGTCCAGGTGACGGCGGATGCCGTGTTCATTGACGGCGGGCGTCCGAGGGGAACGTTGTATGGCGTCTACGAATTTTTCGAGGAACTGTGCGGCGTACGGTTCTTGACGCATGATCACACCTGGTATCCCGATGACGCCGAGGACAAAACCCTGCCCCTTGGCGTGCATGTTTACGAGCCTGTCTTTGCCTATCGTCTGGTGTCTTACGGCGAGATACGGCGCAATCCCGAGTTTGCGACGCGCCTGCGCAACAACGCGGTCACGCGGGATGCGCGGCTGGGCGGACGCACGGGCTACGAACGGGTCGGCCACACCATGGCGCGGCTGGTGTCTCCGGAAGAATACGGCGCGGAACACCCCGAGTATTTCGCGCTGGTGGACGGCGAGCGAAGGCTGGAAGCGTCGTATGACCGGCCCCAGCTGTGCATGACCAATCCCGACGTGGTCGCTCTCATGACCGAAGCGCTCCTCGAACAGATCGCGCAACAGCCCGATATGATTTCTTTTGGCGTTGGCCACAGCGACAATCAGGACTACTGCACATGCGACGGCTGCGCCGCCATCAACGAACGCGAAGGCTCGGCGGCGGGCGCCACCATCCACTTCGTGAACCAGGTGGCGGAACGGGTCGAACAAGAATACCCCGACGTGCTTGTGGGCACCTATGCCTACCAATACACCCGCAAACCGCCGGCAACCATCCGGCCCCGGCGCAACGTACAGATGCAGCTGTGCAGCATTGAAGCCTGTAATTTTCACCCCATTAACGATCCCGCCTGCCCGCTCAATAAACCATTCACCGAGGATATGGACGGTTGGCGCCGGAAAACGGACAACATCAAGGTGTGGCATTACAACACCAATTTCTGGCGCGGATACATGCTGCCATATCCCAATTTCAGAAGCATAGGACCCAGTGTCGCGTACTACGCCGACAACGCGGTCATCGGCATCTATATGCAGGCCGCAGGCAACGCCCAGGCCGCCGAGTTCAGCGACATGCGCGCCTATGTCATCTCACGGTGCCTGTGGAAACCGGGACGCGACGGTTGGGCGGAAATGGAAACGTTTTGTCGCCTCCACTACGGCGCGGCAGCGGAAACGATCATCGAATACCTGACCTGGTATCACGATCTTGTGGCCGACGCGGGCGCCCACCCCACCTGTTTCGCAACGGAATCCGAACTGCAGATCAACCCCGAAACAGCGCGTCGGATCATGGCGTATTTTCAGCGGGCGCTGGAACAGGCCGAATCCGAAAAGGTGCGGGTGCGCGTTGAGAAGGCGTCCCTGTGCGCCTATCGCGCCGCGTTGAGCGCCTCCGGTATGCGACTGGTCTGCGAAGACGGCGTCGCGCGGCCCGATCTCGAAGGGTTCCATCCTGAATTACTGGACCGCTTTGCCATGCTGTGTGAACGGCACGGCGTCACCATGGAAGATGAACACACGCCCATCGGCGAGTACATCGAAAGCCTGCGTTCGTTGCACGAAGGCTACAAGGCGGTCACACTGGAAAACGATCTGTGGCGGCTTGTTATTTTACCGGAATCAAACGCCAAGATCGTCGAGATAATACACAAACCGTCCGGACGCAACGTCATCCAACCCCGTCGCGCCTTTGACCGGTTCCGGTTCGAGGAATGGACGCGCCAGGGCGACGGCCCCGCAGCGCGGAATATTGTGGCTTTCGAGGCTGACGCCGACCCGGACGTTGTGCGCTTGACGCTGGAACTCGACGACGGCGCCACGCTGACGCGGCGCGTTGCGCTTGACGGCGACGCGATACGCTTCGAGACGCGGCTGACCGCCGCCGACCAACGCCCCTTCGATTTCTGGGTACACCCCGAATATGATCCCGCCGCGACAACAGACGACCCGCGCACGGTCGCCGTATACGTCAAGGCCCCCGAATGGACCTGGATAAACCGCGACTGGCGCGACGGACAACCCACCGAACAACAGACCCGCGCCCTGCGCGAGGCCGCGGCAGGCGGCGCGTTCGCCTTCTACAACCACGAAGCCGGATTCGGCGTCGAGCAGCGCTTCACCCCTGAAGACTACGAAACCCTGCACCTCTACTGGAACCCGACACGGCAACAGCTGAACCTGGAGATGTATCCAAAGACCGCATTGCTCGCCCCGGGCGAACAAAAGGAATATGCTTGGGAATTACGGTATCTTGATGTGCCGCCTGATACCCGGTGAACCAAAAGTGTTCCGAGACTTCGGCTAATCTGATATAGGCGTGTTTCATATTTTCTCTGTAGGCGCTTTATTGCGCCGTAGTCCAATGATCTTGTAGATTTAGTCGTTCCCGTCCTTCCGAGATATAGTACAAGTCGAACTTTATCCAGCCGTGGCCGCCGGGAGCATCGTCCAGATAAATGCGCAGGGTGCAGTCATTCGCTTCTGCGCGTTGTTCCAGTGCGGATGGATGCATGGGAGCCCTACGGAACAGGGTTGTCCAGAAAAGGATTACCACGGATGAACACATAGGGACACAAATGAACAACAATTCAATTTTTAGCTGCGCAGCAGGCGCCACTTCTTCCGGGCGAAGTCCCGGACGAACTGTAGCAACTGGAGAGTTTTGTGTGTAAGCACATTCTGTTTTTACTGGTCGGCATTTTGTGCGTTACCGCCCCGAAAGTTGACGCGCTGGCTGACGACGCCTATGGTTTCATGTATTGGATGCATGGCTGGCGAGGCAGATCGCCCGACGGGGAACGATTGTTTGCAATTCAGACCAACCGGTTCGGTGCGGTATTCGATGTGGAAAAAGCCGCGCTCGTAGGTCTGGGAAATCTGCCCGACCCACAGACCTATTGTGATGCCGTGTCAGACATATCCGAAACGATGCAGACCCTCCCCGATGCCGTATTGCGGTTGCAGCTGGTAAAAGATGACCGTGTATTTTCCTGCATCGGCGCTGATTTATCCTCATTAAAGGGGCTTGAAAGCCCGTCCCGCATCATTGAAAGCGGGCGGTTCCTGCAACGTTTTGATATTCAGGGATTGCGCTTCGCCTGCCCGGCACAGAATACGCTTGATTGTGTCGGACGACTCGAGGTAATTGCCTGGCCGGACAGGCTTGCTTTCCTTTTCGAGGTGGCGGCATGCAACGAAGCGCACCCCATGACCCTTCGCATCAAACTGGAAACAGAGGCCGATACGTTTATTGGGGACAAACATTTTCCTGGATTCCTGGAGGACGCGCCCGCGGCCATACATTTGGAATGGCATCCTGACAAACCAACCGTTGACCCAGGCGAGGCGATTACCGTTTCCAGCAGGGATGTCGAAACTCAATCGGAACTTCCTGTCGCTTATGACGTCCAACGAGGCTGGTTCCGCATTGATCTGCCTGCAAGACACTTTGATCTGGCGGAGCATCCCGAACATGGCGATCAATACGATGTCGTCATCGAAAACTCAGCCGATGCGCCTGTTCTTGCGCCACTGCTTTTCGCCATGAAGGGGGCCTTTTCCGGCATCACCGGCATGACGCCGCTGCTCGTGGACCAGCACGGCCTGCCCACCGGTTATCCTGTGCAAATTTCAAAGAACTGGCATCACATACCGGAAAGGCCAAAGTTGTATGAGGGCCCGTGGTTTCACGGTTTCTCGTATGTGCCGGTGAAGCCCAACCAGGAATGGAAAGGGCGTCTGCAACTGATATACGCCCATTGGGGCGGCGTTCCCGCAGTATCCCATGCGCAGCTATGCCTGATAGGATGGGGCGTCAACCAACTATGGGATCAGGTGGCAATCGGTTCCTGGGGTGAGACAATCTGCTATGATCCCGACATCAACCTGAACCGTTCGATGATTGACGATATCCGCCCGCTGATGGTTTATGGCATGGGCAGCGTTCCCGAAACGCCCAAACTGTGGACGTGGACAAATAATGTGGGCGGCGGCGACTTCCTGACGTTGTTCGGCGCTGACGGCAAACGCCGGTTTCCAAGCAGGATGCGAACCGCCTACCTGAAATACGGTCCAAACCTTACCGAAGTTGTCTATGCGGGCGTCACGGACGACGGCGCGGTGGAAATGCGCATGACCGTCTCATCGCCCCGTTGCGATGATGTGGCGCGCGCCTACCACCACATCCGCTACGACGTCGTGAGGCCAGTTGCGTTTTCGCGGCTTGCATTCTACCAACTTGGCGCGGACAACTATAACGACCATCAATTCGAACGGCTGGCCCATGGCAACCAAAACGGCTTGACCGAAGAATGGGGCTTTCAATCCGGCGGCATGGTCTACGACCGCGCGGGGGTGGTCTGCGAAGGAGATGGACCGTGGTGGTTCTCGGCCCATCGCGCCATGCCCAACGCGCCCCGGGGCGGCGCATGGGCAAATCGCGGGTTGATTATTCGCAGCTGGGATGCGCGGCTCGGCGGCCAACGCGCAGACCGACCCCATGCAGCCTTTTTCGGTACGGAAAACGGCATCCCCTCTATGAACGTTGAACTCGCGCCGCCGCCGGGGCTGGAACAATTGCAGCCGGGCGATTTCGTTGAGGCAACACTGGAACTGGTCGTGATTCCCATGAACGCGGACGATTATTACGGCCCCAACATAAACCTGCGCGCCCACTTGAAAGAACACGCCAACTCATGGAAGCCTGTTCACCGCCTGGCACAACGAAACGATCTGGACGTCACCGTTGAACACGGCGAATTACTACGCCCCTATCCCGTAATACTAAAGAGCGATGAAGACCGAACGCTGAAATTCAGCGTGCATGGCGGCGCGGGATATGTGCCCTTTACCATCGCAGGGGTTCATACGCCGGAAAAGGCGGTACTGACACAAGTTGACAAGACGGGAAACGCGGTGGATGCGCTTACTGAAGTAAACAGGTACAAACAGGTTGACTTTAACGCCTGCTGCTCCTGTTATCACATCACGTACAATATACTTCTCGATACGCAGGACGATGCCTTTATGACGCGTTATTTCTTATTCTCGAGCGCAACAAAATAACGTTCTGTCGTGTCAAACAATCGCCGCTAGAAACGAAGCGTAATCTCTGAAACAGATTTCCCCCGCTCCGAAATTTTTCAAAACTATCATGAAAGGAGATTCTTTATGAACACTGTCTGTATTGCCATTGTGTTGCTGACCGCCCGCTCCACACTTCCGGTTTATGGCGAAGCAGGGGCTTCGTTTCCGTTCTTCGCGTTTTGCATAGACACGCACGACAGCGAAAATCGCGCCCTCGATGAGCAGGCCGCGTTGCTCAAGGAATTGGGCTATGATGGCGTGGGGCATCTCTGGCTGGATGATGTGAAAGAACGGCTGGAATCTTTGGACGCAGTCGGGTTAAAACTGTTCCAAATCACCATGCGTGTAGATATTACAGCGGAAGAGGAAGCCTATGATCAGCGATTGAAAGACGTGTTGCCGTTGCTCAAGGGGCGCGAGGTTCAACTATGCCTGCTCATGGGCGGCATGTCTCCATCAGACACGGCTGGCGACGCGCGCGCGGCCGTTATTGTAAACGAGATTGCCGGCCTGGCCCGCGAATCGGACACACAGATACTCCTCTACCCGCACGCCAATGACTGGCTCGAAAGGGTTGAGGACGCCGTGCGCCTGGCAGAAAAGGTGAACCTGCCAAATGTGGGTGTAATGTTCAATCTTTGTCACTGGCTCAAAGTGGATGAAGAAGAAAACATGGTTCCCCTGCTCGAAAAAGCCATGCCCCGCCTGTGGGCTGTGAGTATTAACGGCGCGGACAACGCGGACGCCATCCGCGACGGCGACGGCGACTGGCTGCAACCGCTGGACAGCGGCGCGTTTGACGTGTTCTCCCTGGTGAACGCGTTGAAGACCCTCGGCTATAAGGGGCCAATAGGGCTACAATGCTGGGGCATCGAGGGCGACGCCCGAGACCACCTGACTCGTTCCATGCGCGCATGGGATGCCATCCAGCAACGTCTTGAGGAAAAACACGAGTAAAGACAACATCCGGTTTTAGTAAACAACCCGCCCCGGGCGCTTTTCTAAAAATAGGGCAGGAGAACCATGCCCACCTGGTAGGTGATGACCGCCAGCACGAACGCAAGCGCCGTCGAGTAGAGCGTTGCGAAGGCGGCCCATTTCCACGAACCGCTTTCGCGGCGGATCACGGCAATAGTCACGAAACAGGGCGCGTACAACATCACAAAGATCATGAGCGCGAACCCACGTACGGGGTTCCAGTCGGGATGCGCCGCCAACCGCTCGGACAGGGAGTGATAGTTTTCATCCGTCTGGTCCTCGAGCGCGTAGGCAGTGCCGAGCGCGCCGACCACCACCTCCTTGGCGGCAAAACCGCCAATAAGCGCGATATTCGTTTTCCAGTCGAATCCAGCGGCGGCGGAGACAGGTTCCAGCGTTTTTCCCGCGCGGCCCGCCATACTGTAGGCCAACGCGTCCGAATCATCCACTTCGTCGGGCGGACGCGGGAAATACATGAGCGCCCAGAGCACGATGTTGATGGCCAGGATAATGGTGCCCGCTTTCTTGATATACATCCAGGTCCGTTCCCAGGTATGGCGCAACACGCCGCGCAGCACAGGCAGATGATAGGGCGGCAATTCCATCACAAAGGGCGTCTGTGTACCGCGCACGATGGTGCGACGCAATACCCAGGCCGCGCACAGGGCGGTAACCCACGACAACGCCCAAAGCGTCATCATGACCAGAATGCGGTCGCCGGGAAAGAATGCGGCAATAAGCATGGCGTACACAGGCATCTTTGCGCCACAGTTCATGAACGGCGTCACCAGCATGGTCAACAGCCTGTCCTTGTCTTCGCGCATGGTGCGCGTGGCCATGATGCCCGGCACGGCGCAGCCGCCAGCGCCGATGCCGCCCGCCACGATAAAGGCGAGAATGGACTTGCCCTGCAGCCCAAAGACGCGCAATGGGCGGTCAAGAATAAAGGCTACCCGCGCGATGTAGCCGCTGTCCTCGAGCGCGGATACAAACAAAAACATAAAAAAGATGAGCGGCACAAAGTTCAGTACGCCGCCCACGCCGCCGATAATGCCGGCGTCAAGCAACGAATGCAGCATGGGCGCATACGCTTCGAGAGGCGAAAGGAACGATGACAATACGTCAAAAGACCAGGCTACCACGCCCGTGGGGCTTTGCCATCCGCCCGGCCAGGGCAACCATGCCCATTCGTCGGACAACTTAAACACCCAGAAAAACAACATTGCCACTACGCCCACGAGAATAACAGGCCCCAGCAACCGATTGCACACGATCTTGTCAATCTGGTCCGTCATATCGCGGCGGGCCTGCGCTGTAAAGGACACACAAGCCTTGACAACACCCGCGGCAATCCCATACCGGTGCTCAGCAACAATGGTGGCGGCATCCGCGTCGAAATGCGTCTCGATGCGATGCGCCGCCTCATCGGCCAGCGCCTTGAGAGACGCGGCGTCTTCCGGCGCTATCGCCCGCGCCTGCCCGTACACGACCGGGTCTTTTTCAATGAGTTTTGTCGCCAGCCAGGACGGCGCAAACATTTCCACCAGCGAGGGATATGCCCCGACCTGCCCGGTAAGCGCGGCAATTTCTTCATCCACGGCATGACCAAAACGAACCGGCGCGGGCATGGCGTCAAGCCGACCCTCAATAACGGCGATACAGGCGTCTCGCAGTTCGTTAACGCCTGTACCGCGGCTCGCCACCGTCGGGATTACCGGTACGCCCAGAAGCTGTGATAGCCTGGCAGCGTCCACCTGGTACCCCCGTCGCTCTGCGGCATCCATCATATTCAGCGCAATAACCGTGGGCGCCCGCATTTCCAGAATCTGGGTCGTGAGATACAGGTTGCGTTCAAGGTTTGACGCGTCCACAACATCAACGATTAGCGCGGGTTTCCGGTCCACAATATAGTTGCGCGCCACCAGCTCTTCCTGGGTATACGCCGTCAGTGAATACGCGCCTGGCAAGTCCACGACCGTCAATCGTTTCCCCGCGTGACGCATAACGCCGCTCTTATACTCGACCGTTACGCCAGGATAATTGCTGACTTGTTGCGATGCGCCTGTAAGACGGTTGTAAACACTGGTTTTCCCGGCATTCGGATTGCCGGCTATGACAATTTCATCTGTGGACAATGCGGGTTGTTTTCCTTGTGGGAGAGAACGTTGTTTCTCGATATTACGAAGATGCGGGCGAGAACTCACGTTCCGCTATCAATTCTACCTCGATGCTGCGCGCCTCACTCATGCGTATGGCCAGCCGATAACCCTTCAACACGATCTCCACGGGATCGCCCAACGGCGCATGACGTTCCACACGCAAGGCCGCGCCTTTGGTGAGCCCCATATCCAGAAGGCGCATGCGCACACACGCCGGAGCATTCTCGTGTATACGCACTATCCGGGCAGTATCGCCGGTTATTAAATCAAACAACGTTTTCTTCATAAAAAAATTCTATATTCGTTTTTGTAGGGGTCAGTTCTTGTCAGGGGAATGCGCGCTGTTGGAAGCCTGTATCGTGTCGCCTGAAGCGCATTCATGACGCAACTCATCAGGCGCATCGCAGACCTCGCAGTCACAGCAGGAAGGCGCTGGATTACGCAGCCTGCGTACGGCTCGAAAAATCATGAGAAGAACTGCGCCGATAACAATACCACATACCAACAATAAATCCATAAAGCCACACACTTTCATCTGGGCGCCGGGTTCGTTTCATACCCATTGCGCCTTTCGTTTACCATGCATTTCAATGGATCAGCATACAATACAACACCGGCGCAAAGCAAAATAATCCTCTTGCTACGCATTTTTTGCCATGCAGCGTCGTCGGACTTGTCCGACTGCGTCTGACGCCCTCCAAAAATAAGACTATCTTGGGGGCTACTCATGGGCCTTCGGGTCGCCGCCAGCCATGAAAATATGAACGCCGGGCCTACCTGTTGCCACAGCAGCGGCCTGATTCTACTGCCTTCAGATGGTCTACCAGCGCGGCAAATGCCTTCATATCATGGAGTTGAAACCGGTCAAAAACAGGCGCGTTCAAAATGGTTATCCATCGTAGCGGGCGCATACTTTTGGCGAGCCGCTCGCGCACCAACACCCCGCGAACGGTTTCATATCGTGTAATGATGTCGTCATAATTCACCGTAACGCCAAGCCGTCCGACATAAGTCAAAAAGACGAACACATCTCTAAGCTGCATCTCCTCAATCGGATACTGTTCAACGCGCTCTTCAAAATCAATGAGGTAGACCTTATCGTCTTTGAGCGTAAAGTTTTTCAGCTGGGCGCCGCCATGAGCAAAGCCGGCCTGGTGCAGGTTGGCGAGCGCGACAACGGCGCGCACAAGATATTCGTCCGCCCTGTCAGGCTTCTGTGACACGGCTTTATGCATCACGGCGCCCACATCCTCGAGCACGAGGTAGCGGGGATCGCTATGTACAATCTTCGGGACAGGGATATGCGCCGCCAACAGTCGCTCCAATTTTTCCTTTTCATAGGCAAGTGAAGCGCCAGGATCGGCAAATGTCGTGGGGGCAAGAAGCATATTGCCTGTCACGGCATAAGCGACGCGTTGTACCAACGGGCCATAGCGCGCCTTACCGGCGAGTTGTTTCTTTACAAAATAATGTTTACCGTCCACATCAAGCGTGAACACCCGGCGCCGCGCGCTGTTCAGTGTTTCATCGGACAGTACAAATGGATTCATAGGGATTGCCTGGTGATTTCGTGCGACAAAACATCGCGACAGAAATGCACCCTTCCTTCTGTTCACTGTTAGCGGCTCATATCATCTCAAAACGCTTCCGTGTTATTCCGCGGTCATCACGTGGGCCGTCTGCATTCGTGAACGGGGCCGCCTCTTCGCTTCTGCATACGCGGCCAGTCTATGAGTATACCACCTTTTCGACACGTATGTTGTCGCCACAAGAATTACAGATGCGCCGCTCACGGTTCCATCAGACAAGCGCTTCCGGCTGTATTGACATAGTCAGTCGTTTACGATATAGTCATTGCCACAGGCCGCGATAAACGCCCTGCCACACGCATCTTAGGGAACGGACGCAACAGGAGATAAACATAATGTCTTACGAAAAAGGTCCAGTAACCGCCGTAGGCGTTCTTGCCGTCGGCATCGTTGATTTGATTATCTCGCCTATCCTGTTTGTACTGAGTTGGATTGTTCGCGCCGTGCTGCTTCCAGTGAATTTCTTGACGGAATTTTTTGATTTTTCTAATCCGTGAGAAAACGACACGATACGGATATCTTTAAGCGCGCACACCGTTATTTTCTCAGGCCTGCAAGCCGCCGGTCACTTCGAGCACGTGACCGGTAATATACGACGCGTAGGGAGACGCCAGCAGAAGGATGGCGCCGGCGGCGTCCTCGGGCGTACCGGCGCGGCCTAACGGAATAAGCATGTTGATCATGCCTTTCATGTGGCCGGGAATGCCGAGCCGCACTTCCTCGCCCGCCCTGGTAATCTTCTCGCCCGCCTCCTGATCCTGTGTCAGGCGGGTTTCGATCATGCCAAAGGCCACGGCGTTGCAGCGAATGCCGAAAGCGCCCCATTCCTTGGCTATGGTCTTGGTCATGCCGGCAATGCCGCTTTTCGCTGTGCTGTAGTTAATCTGACCCACGTTTCCGTTTAGCCCAGCCACAGACGACACGTTAATGATACAACGAGGCTCGGGCGACTGTCCCGCGCCGCGCTCGGCCTTGGCGGCGTCGCGCATGTGCGGGGCGGCGGCGCGCGCCAGCCGAAAGGGCGCCATGTTATGCACCTCCAGCATGGCCATGAATTGCTTGTCGCTCATCTTATGCAACATGCCGTCCCAGGTGTACCCGGCGTTGTTTACCAGGATATTCAATTTTCCAAACGCGTCAATGGCGGCCTTCACTACTGCTTCAGGAAAAGCCGGATCGGTTACGTCGCCTGCATGCGCAATCGCTTCGCCGCCATCGGCCTTGATGGCCGCAACGACTTCTTCCGCCGGCGCCGCGTCCAGATCGCTCACTACAACGCGCGCGCCCTGGCTGGCGAACAGTTTGGCGGTCGCCGCGCCAATGCCTCGGCCCGCGCCGGTAATAATCGCTGTCTGATTCTCTAACAATACTGCCATGACATACTCCTCTTCTCCGCCGCTTGTTTTCTAAAAAGTAAAGTAGAAGGTTTGGTTCAAAACTATATACTTTTTGTGCGCTCATTTCAATTGCGCGGATGTATGTTGCGACATACGCGCTGCACCGTCTTGGCAGTGCCGCTGTACGCGGAGAACCTCTGATTCGCGTTCCTCCTTGAATTTGTTATACTTTCCCCATGGACTCCCACGTTACAACAGAACAGGCGCTTGTTGATTTATCCTCTGGTCATTACGACCATATCCTGCTGGATTTTGATCATACCCTTTTGCTTGACAATTCCACTGAGCGATTTCTCGATACACTGCGGCCGCGGCTGCTGGCGTTTTTACTGGTTGCCGCCAGCGATTGGCTTGTTCGCGCGCTCGCCTGGTTCGGCCTGTGTTCCTATAACGCCCAACGCGACTTCATGCGTGTACTTATCTGTACTGCGTTGATGCCCTGGTCCGCTCTGTTCTGGACCAGAGCGGCAAGACGCCTCGCCCAAAGCGCCATGAATCAACCACTGATTAACGCGTTGCCGCCGAACCAACCAATAGTGGTGTTAAGTTTCGGGTTTCGCCATGTTATTAAACCGATACTGAACGCTGCCGGTCTGTCACAGGCGACATTGGTTTGCTCTGATGTGGCGCGCTGGGAAAACCTTCGCGCCAGCGGCAAACCGCAGGCCCTCGCAAAGTACGCACCCGACTTCCCCTTGAACCGGGCCGTGTTTGTCACCGACTCTCATGACGACGATGCTGTTGTCTCGCAGGTTGCGCGCGCGCACCTTGTGCAATGGGGGCCTTACACCGCGCCAGCCTTCCAAAATTATTATGTGCCCATGCGGTACGCTGTGCAAGGCAAATACGCAAACAGCCGGTACTTTACCTACCAGATTCTACTGGAAGATTTCGCGCTCTTGTTGCTTGCGTATGCCTTCTCGCCGTGGTACGCGGTCGGGCTATGGTGTTTGTTTCTATCGTTATACGCCATCTATGAGATAGGCTATTTTGAAAACGACCATCTGGCCGCGTCGCGTGAGGCCATGCCAGCCGTTTCCGAGGAAGCGCGCGGATTTAAGGCGCATCCGCGATACAAACCGTGGGCATGGGCGGTCATTTTCGGCGTTAGTGGAATTCTGGCAACAGGCCCGGCCGGCTGGCGGTACGTTGAGCCATCAGGGCTTTGGCTGCTGCGCGCGGGAACGTTCTGGGTGTTAACGCTCGTGTGTGTGCGTGGGGTGTTTTTTCTTTTCAATAGGCTGGCGCCGGCCCATCGTATTCCTGTGTTCCCATTGTTGCATGTCATGAAAACATTCGCGTTTGCCCTGTTTGTTCCGCTTACCCTTATAGGGGCACTGCTGCTGGCGGCGCAGGCGGCGTCTCTGTCGCTTAACTACACCATCTACCGGCTCGGCGGCAACCCTGATCGTTTTAACCGACAAGCGTGGCGATTGCTGCTATTTCTTGCGCTTGTCTGCGGCGCTTTTGTACTCGCGCCAGCGGACATTATCCAAACGAGCCCTACCCGATTCATATTGATCCTTGTCTGGTGCGCCACCCGCAGCATCGAACGGGGGCGACGCAAGAATATTCTACGTATTATTGGGGAATTCGTGCGCAGCAAAGGGGATGGATAACAAAATATGTTCCCGCCGCTCTTACGCGGTTCCCTGACCGACTGTGCGCCTATTGTGGAAGAGGTGGATATTTTGTTTGTGTGCCCTCACACACCTTGGCTGTCAACAAGACAAATCCTTTACAACAGTCTCTTTTCTCACACGCTATGCAAGATTCTCCTGCTTGCGCGGGCGTTACGTGGGGCGCTTGCGGGTCTACGATCTGGTCCCTGGTGATACGCTTGAATATACTGCCCAGGCATACGGATGCGGCATGGCTTTCCTCATCATCGGGTACATGGTTGTGTACATACCGTATTTCCACCGGGTTGCAATTGTGGGGGTTCAAGTAAATGCGACCCATCCTGCTTCCTGTGTCATACGCATCACTGACAGATGTTTGAAACATAATGCCGGACGGTTCCTCGCCCTGAAAGCATAAAGAAAGCGCGGACAACCTGAATTCTTCACATAGCAGCGCCATAAAATCCTGTCCCGTGCCATTAAGCGCTCCCTTTTGGAGACGCATGCTCATATAATCCGCCAACGCCATTCTGCGTTGCGTTTCCGGGCGTTTTCTGGCTTTGCTGACAATAGAGCGCACATACCCCGCAACGATCAGGATTGCAGCGAAAGGCGCCGCAGCGATGCCAAAGGAAGCAAAGGACAAGGCGGCATTGGCGTTGGGGAGCGAACTTATGACCGCCGCCACGAGACAAATAAAGGCAACGGCGTACATAATTAGCGCGACCTGGCGCTGACTGAACCCTTTTTTGAGCAGGCGGTGATGGGTATGCCGGTCGTCGGCCATGAACATCGAAAAGCCGCCCACGTGACGACGGGCCATGGAGATAAATGTTTCAAAGATGGGTACGCCCATGGCCAGTATGGCGGCCATGATAAGCGCGCCGCCTGTTGTCTTGTGCGCGCCGAACAAGGCAATGGTTGCAAGGGAAAACCCGAGAAAGAGACTGCCCGTATCACCGAGAAAGATTTTGGCCGGATGCCAGTTGAACAGAAGGAAGGCTGCGAGACTGCCGGCAAGCGCCAGACAAGGGATAACAACATACGAGTTCCCGTTTATACCCGCGACACAGGCCAGCGCAAGCGACATGATAAGCGC
>SLFT01000339.1 GCA_007124105.1 Candidatus Hydrogenedentota bacterium
ATTGGATTAAGGCAGTCATGCGCGATCAACTAATCAGCACTGGGGCGGCCGGGTGGATGGCTGATTTCGGCGAGGCGCTTCCTTATGATGCGCGGCTACACGGCAATGTGACCGCCGCGGAATTTCATAACAGATACCCCGAGGTCTGGGCCAGGGTTAACCGTGAGGTTATCGAAGAGACCGGGCGGGCCGATGAACTGGTCTTTTTCATGCGCTCAGGATACCGTGAAAGTCCGCGTTATGCGACATTGTTCTGGTTGGGCGACCAGATGGTATCGTGGGACCGGCATGACGGCATAAAATCCGCTGTAACCGGACTGCTCAGCAGCGGCATGTCCGGGTACGCCTTCAATCATAGCGATATTGGCGGCTACACTGCTATAGACATCCCTGGGATAGGGTACAGACGGAGCCGGGAGTTGCTTATGCGGTGGATGGAACTGAACGCGTTTTCGGTCGTTTTCAGAACCCATGAAGGCGTGGCGCCGGACGCGAATCACCAGTTCTATTCCGACGCAGAAACCTTGGCGCATTTCAGCAGGTGCGCCCGCATTTACGCAGCTTGGGCCGACTACCGAAAAATGTTGGTGCGGCAGGCCTCGACAACGGGACTGCCTGTTGTACGCCACCCATTTATCCACTATCCGGAAGACCCGAAAATTCGCAACATAGTTTACGAACAATTTCTGGTAGGCGATGTGTTTATGGTTGCTCCCGTGCTCGATCCCGGCGTGGACGTTGTTCTTTGTTATTTGCCAGAAGGAAATTGGACGCACCTGTGGTCGGGAACAGCGTATGATGTGGATGCTGACGGTCGCCACGTACAAATAGAAGCGCCTCTTGGTAAACCGGCCGTATTCTACAAAGCAGACGCCCCCCAAGGGTACGACTTTGTGGAATCATTAAGACGGCTACAGGTAATGTGATAGGTGATGCTAGATAGTCGTTATGCCGCCTGCTAAAATTATTGTTCTATGCCGAACGGGAAATTCTGGTATAATAGGATATAGTAAGTGTGATTTTGGCGGCCCGAGGCGTGATGGACAAGATAGAATCGCGTTGTCTGGTGTTAGCCAGGATGCTCGTATCTTGATTGTGTATTTTTTAGACGTGAGAAACCAACATAATGGAGGAAAGAGTGATGAATGCACGAACGTTGAGGACAATGGTAATGGGGCTTGTGGTTGCGGCAATGGCGTTATCGCTTACTGGATGCGGTATTCCAATCTCCATTACCGGACAGTCAGTGGATTTAATAGGCGAAATGCGTGTGCCAACATTGGAGGTGCCGCTAGAGGATATCCCCGATGGATGGCGTGTTTATCTGGAAGGCCAGGATTACGAAGAAAGCGATGAATTTTGTGATCTACCCGACTTGGGCGGCATCCAGGCGATGGCGCAAGACAGGAACATCCCGAATTTCCTCGCCCGGCGTATTCGGGTGCGCGCTGTCAACGTCACTTCGGTTGACTTCATTGCTACAGAGGGGGACTTTAGCACCCTCAGGGAGATTGACACCGTATTGACTATTGGCGACGAGTCTTATCGATTCCATGCGGCAAATCCCAATGGGTTTGGTACGGAAGAGTCGTTGACGCCGGACCCGGCGCTCAACTTGGCGAATGTTATCAACGATGCAACGATTGAATGCGTGGGGTATGATCTGCGTATCCAAGGAACGCCGCCTGAGGATGGCCTCGTGTTTAAGGTCGTGCTGCGATTTGATCTGGAATTGCTTCTCCGTATTTTTTGATGGCGTGTGTGCCACAAGATAGAGTGGGCCTGTGGGGTTTGCTGATTTCTTTGTGGCTCTAAATAAAATACTGTGATACGTGTTGGCGCCTGTGAGTGACGTTGCGATGTCAAAGTGACAGCGCCACGTGTATGTATGCTTTCGTGTTGCGTAAGTACGAACAGCATGCGCTGGGTGGCGTCTGAGGCGTGGACAACGCAACGGGCGGCCAATTGATTTGGTTCACTCCCCCCTGAGCGTATATACTTTGTAAAGGCTGGCCTGTTGTGCCAGCCTTTTCTTAAAGCAACACTCATGAGGTTGCGGCAACCCATGCCACTCAAACAATACTAGTTTGGGCAAGAGCAAAGGAAACGGTATATGCATGGTCTATCCTTGAAAACAATAGTGGTAAGCGTTGGTATTGTGTTCGCTTTGATGTCAAGCGGTTGCGGCCTCTGGGTTCGAAACATCACGGTAGTTGAAGATTTCGAGATACCGACGCTGGCAACATTGGGAGAGGATGCCGATCCAGGCTGGATCGAATATCTGGCTGGACAGGATTACGAGGTGAACCGGCAGCTGTGCGATTTGGATGTTTTTCGGGAGGAACTGGCGGCAAGATTGCCCGGCTTTCTGGCGGAACGTATCTGGGTGCGTTCGCTCAGGGTTGTTTCCCTGCGGTTTGTAGCGCAGGAAGGCGACTTCACATCAATAGATACCCTTGACTCCGTGATAACTGTTGACGGCGAGCATTACATCTTTGCGTCCGGCGTACGGCCTGGCGGGTTGGGACGAGGCATTACCATACGTCCCCGTCCCCGGTTGAACCTGGCGGATGCCATTAACGATGACCGCATTTCATGCATCAATACCTATTTTCGCATCGAGGGCGAACTGCCCGAAGCCCCGCTTATTTTCGACGTGGTGCTGAATTACAGACTCAGAATCGGGTTTCGTCTGTTTTAGCGTTGTCACGGACAGCGCACCAACAAAGTCCTTTTTCGCGACCTGTTTCGGCGCCATACATTCTGTAACCCTATGACAGTCAAAGAAGTGACAACATTGCCACGCGCAGAGGTTCCAAATAGCGCGGGCCCGCTGCTTCGCGTGGAAGACCTTGCCGTTGTGTTTCACACGGAGGAAGGGGACGCCCATGCCGTGGACGGCGTCTCGTTCTCGCTCAATCAGGGCGAAACGGTCTCGCTGGTTGGTGAAAGCGGGTGTGGCAAGAGTGTTACGGCCCTGTCGTTATTGCGTCTGATACCATCACCGCCGGGCCGCATTGCCGCTGGCCGCATCTTCTTTGACGGACGCGATATCCTGACCCTTTCCGAAACGGCCGTTCGCAGTATCCGCGGCAACGATATCAGCATGGTGTTCCAGGAACCTATGACCGCGCTCAATCCTGTGTTTCGTGTTGGCGCGCAAATCAGCGCTGTCTTGCGCGTACATCGAAATCTGACCCGCGCCGAAGCCCGCGACGCCACTATTGAACTGATGCGGCGTGTTGGAATTCCCGCGCCGGAAAAGCGGCTGGACGAATTCCCGCACCAGATGTCGGGCGGCATGTTGCAGCGTATCATCATTGCCATGGCGTTGGCCTGCAACCCGAAAGTGCTTATTGCCGACGAACCTACTACAGCGCTTGACGTGACCATTCAGGCGCAGATACTGGAGTTGTTGTTGCATCTGCAACGTCAAAGCGATCTGGCCATTGTGCTGATCACCCATGATCTTGCCGTGGTGGCTGAAACCGCCCACCATGTAGTTGTCATGTACGCGGGCAAGGTTGTCGAAACCGCGACGGTGGCAGAATTGTTTGACAATCCAATGCACCCCTATACAAAGGGGTTGTTTGCGTCGCTGCCAAGCGTTAACAAGCCGGGCAACCGTCTTGCCGCCATTCCTGGAATCGTGCCTGCGGCAACGAATCTGCCTCCGGGATGTCGTTTTCATCCCCGTTGTGTTCATGTCATGCCCCAGTGTTCCGAGCATGAGCCGCCGCTTGCGTGTGGCGCCGCCGCCCATCCGGTGGCTTGCTGGCTGTACCACAAACAGCCGGGGGAGGCGCAACCATGAGCGGGCCGCTGCTTGTTGTAGAGAACATGATAAAACATTTTCCGCTGAAATCCGGCGTATTCTCACGCACCACGGGCGCGGTACGCGCGGTGGACGGCGTCAGCTTCCAGATAGCGCGGGGAAATACGTTGAGCCTGGTGGGCGAAAGCGGCAGCGGCAAAACTACGGCGGGACGATGCCTGTTGCGTCTTATCGAACCGGATAGCGGCAAGATTCTGTTTGATGACGAGGATGTACGCGCCGCCGATGCGCGGCAGCTTCGCGCGTTGCGGCGGCGCATGCAGATCATTTTTCAGGACCCCTTCGGCTCGTTAAATCCCCGGATGACGCTGCGCGCCATGCTCGCCGAGATATTGCGTTTTCACGGACTTGCCAGGGGCGCGGACGCGCGCGCGCGCATTGCCGCGTTGCTTGACCAGGTTGGTTTGGCGGCGTCTTCCGCAGACAGGTATCCCCACGAATTCAGCGGCGGTCAACGCCAGCGTATTGGAATTGCCCGCGCCTTGGCGGTACAGCCGGACTTCATTGTTGCCGATGAACCCGTATCTGCCCTGGACGTGTCCATTCAAGCGCAAATTCTCAACCTGTTGCAGGATTTGCGTGAGGAACTGGGGTTGACATACCTGTTCATTGGTCATAATCTTGATGTGGTGCGCCACATTTCCGATCACGTGGCGGTGATGTACCTCGGGCGTATCGTGGAAACTGCGCCCGCCGACCTGCTTTTCGCAAAGCCCACGCACCCGTATACCGTCGCCC
>SLFT01000434.1 GCA_007124105.1 Candidatus Hydrogenedentota bacterium
CTGAAGCAATCTTCGCAGGCTTACGAAAGAATCTGGTGAAATATCCGGGGTAAAACAAATGGGAGCAATAGTATGGCAGTGCTTGTGGAAGGGCTCTCGGCGGTTGCCCGTCGCGACGCGATTGATGAACGGTATGAGGGCGGCTGGGACGGATTCGTTTCAGATGTGCCGAACGGTATGTTGCGCGTACGAAGTAATCTCCATCAGACGTATGCCTGAACGCGAAGGTATAAAACGTCTCTTTATTGAATAAAAGAGCAGACGCGACAACCAGGCGCAGTATGCGCAACAACGCCTCATCAACATATAAGGAACCTTGTCATGGAACTTATTCGCGCACACGAGATCATGTTGAATGCGCCCGAGCATAAGCAGCTCCCCTGCGCGCCGGAGTACGCCTTTGGCGCGGCCTATGTGGCGGACCACTTTTGTCCGGTGTTCGAAGCGAGCATTCCCTTCTATGATGCGGGCTTCTTTCATGCCGATGCTGTGTACGACGTGGTAAGCGTGAGCCGGGGCATGTTCTTCCGGCTTGAAGAACACCAGACCCGTTTCGCGAAGGCCTGCGACACCATTCGCGTGAAGAATCCTTTTACCCGCGAGCGGGAAGCCGACATTCTCCACGAACTGGTGGCGCGCGCCGGGTTGCGCGACGCCTATGTGTGGTGGACGGTTACGCGGGGCATGCCGCCCATGGGCCGGAACGAGATGGTACATCCGGAGAAATTCGAGAACCGGTTCTATGGCATGGCAATCCCCTTCGTGTTTATGTTCGACGACGACCAGCGCGCGAGCGGGGTTGACTTGATTGTCTGTCGCGAGCATATCCGTATCCCGTCGCGCGCCGTTGATCCGAGGGCGAAAAATTTCCACTGGCTGGACATGCAGATGGCGTTGTTCGAGGCGGGCGACCGCGGCGGCGAATGGGCCGTGCTGACCAATGTGGACGGATACCTTGCGGAAGCGACAGGCGCAAATATTTTTGCCATGATTGACGGCGTCGTTGTCACGCCAGATACGGGTTGTCTCGAGGGGATTACACGGCAAAGCGTGTTCGACCTCTGCAAAGAACTGGGCATTCCAACAGACGCGCGCCCGATTCACGCCGACGAACTCAAGAACGCCGATGAAGTGTTCATGACCACCACGGCGGGCAGCATTATGCCCGCGCGCAGCGTGGACGGAACTCCCCTGGGCGATCATGGCGGCGCGGGCGAAACAGCCATCGCCTTGCACAATCGCTATTGGGAAAAACGATGGGCGGGCTGGCATGGAACGCCTGTACGCTATGAACTGGCGGGCGAATAAACGGCTTTTCCTGGTATCCTGGCAACGAAGAGTACCTATTCCTTGTTGTGCGCGTTGCTTCCCAGCCCATGCTCCAGCAATTGCCAGCAATACCATTGCATGCGCGGCAAATGAAAGGGGCCTTTCCACAGGTTGCCTTTCAACGACACGGATATGCGCCCGTCCCGGTGCAGGTATCCATACCACTCACCATGTTCCGGGTCGGAAAAGCGCGTGTGCGCCCAGTCATGGGCCAGACCCAGCCATTCCACGTACTTGTCGTTTCCTGTCAGCTGATGGGCGAGCAACGTGGCGATAATGGTCTCGTTATGGGGCCACCAGAATTTCATGTCATGCCAGTATTCCTGTACAGGAAGCCCCTTTACGTCAACAAAATACAACATGCCGCCGTGTTCCCTGTCCCAGCCGCGAACCCACATCCAGTCGAGCATGCGGCAGCCCAACGTTACAAGTGCAGCGTCGTTATTACGCAGGCGCGCTTCATGCAGGATAAACCAGGCCGCTTCAATGGCGTGACCGGGGTTAAGTGTACGTCCGTCGAAGTGATCAATAAATTCGCCTTTGGGTCCCACTGTTTCCAATACACATTGGAGTTCTTCGTTTACGAAATCGTCACGGATTTCCTGTATGCACCGTTCGATCTGTGAGACGCAGAACGCCTGATCGCCGACGGTGTCGCACAGCTGCCGCGCCACATTGATGGTGATCATGGGATGGGCAATCCCCTTGCATGGCCGGTTGTCAACAATCCCCTTGGGCGGCAACGCGCCGGGCGTGGTAGTGTAATACACGAACTGCTCGAACAGGTGCCGGGCCTGCGCTGCCGCGTCAACGTCACCCGAGGCATGGGCGTACGCCGCAAAGGCCATGGCCGCAAAGGCCTCGCTGAAAACGTACCGGCGCTTGCGCAGCGCTTGTCCTTCACGGGTCACCTGAAAAAACATGCGTCCGTCATCATCGAAGCCGTGACGCCGGAGAAAGTCAATGCCAATGCGCGACCATTCCAGCCATTCTGGGCGCTGTTCCACGGTGTTGTAGAGCGTCGCCAGAAGCCAGGAGATGCGTCCCTGCTGCCATATCCCCTTGTCCGTGTCAATCACGGCGCCGTCCCGATCAAGAGCGGTAAAGAAACCGCCGTACTCCTCGTCTACGCAACGGGGAAACCAAAAGGGCAGCGTATCGTTCAGAAGACCGTCTCTATAAATGCCGCGGAGCCTGTTTTTTTCGTCATCCTTCATGGCATATTCCTTCCTGTTCTTGTGGGCGGTACTATACGCGGTTGCGACTATTCAATGCCAACAACACCGTGCCCCTCGCTCCCACACTTCATACGAAATGAGACCAATACGCGTAGAGGTCTCGCTGCCTGTCTTGTATGTTGCGTTTCCTGCGACTTTACCCTGGTGCTGCGCCGGCGGCAACGGGCAAAACGGAAAAGACAGCGTATTCCGTCTTATGGTACACTCTTACTTGTCTTCATATCTCATCAGGTTTTGTCGGGAGGTGTATTGGATAAGGGGCTGTGAGCAGGGTGGCGGACATTGTCCGGAATAGCTGACGCAACAGTTCAGCATTCAGTATCCACGTGTCAGGAAAGGACGTATTCATGCGCATTATTGCCGGCTTGGCCAAAGGGCGTCGTTTATTCGCGCCGAAGAGTTTAGATATCCGCCCCACAGGCGATCGGACACGAGAGAATCTGTTTAATATCCTGATGCCGCGTATCTGCGGCGCGCGGTTTCTTGATCTGTTTTGTGGCAGCGGCGCGAACGGCATTGAAGCGTTAAGCCGGGGCGCCGACCATGCAACTTTTATTGACAAGGACGCCGCTGCGTTGCGCATTACCCGGCGCAACCTGGAACTCTGCCGACTCAGCGTAGACAGCGTTATCGTGAAGGCATCCATCCCGGAACAATTGGAGCGCCAACCACAGCCCTTCGACATTATCTTTGCGGACCCGCCTTATGCCTATCAGGGATACGAACTGCTCCTGACGACACTTCTCGATAAGGGGTTTCTTGATGATAATGGCGTCGCGATCATGGAAACCAGCCACAAAACAGTACTGCCTGATTCAGTTGGCGCATTGCGTCAACAACAGTGCCGTCGCTACGGGGACACAGCATTGGCATTTTACGCTTGACACAGGATATGGTATGTGGTATCCTATTAAGACAAGTGAAACTACAATATGTTGTTTTTCGGTCGGCGGCCTGTGTATTGCGTATCGTTGACGCGGCTGGCTGGGAACACAACGCAACACATCAGGAATGCGAAGCTATGCGCTGTCCGTTCTGTGGTTTTGAAGACAGTAAAGTCGTTGATTCCCGTGTCTCCAAAGACGGAGAAGCAACGCGTCGTCGCCGGGAATGCATCAATTGCGCGCGCCGTTTTACCACCTACGAACGCATCGAGGAAGTGGCGCAGATGGTGGTGAAAAAAGACAATCGCCGCGAGAGTTTCGACCGCTGGAAACTGAAAAGCGGGATTATGAAAGCCATTGAGAAACGCGCCGTGAGCCTTGAACAGGTGGATGCGTTGATTAACGATATTGAGCGTGAGCTATTCAACGGCGGCGAGCATGAGGTTACGACCCGCGCATTGGGCGAGGCGGTGATGACGCGGTTGAAGCAGCTTGACGAGGTCGCTTATGTCCGGTTTGCCTCCGTGTATCGCCAGTTCCGTGATATTGACGAGTTTATGTCCGAGATCAAGGGGTTGCGCGGGTAGTACAGGCCATCGCACGGAAGACACGCGGAAATTCGCTGAGGGCATGTGACGTCGTTCCTGCGGAAGATATTGCTGTTGCGAAGCATATAGACTATATGTGGCGTTTTTTCTCATGGATCATTCCACACCAACCATAGCATTTGCGCCTCTGAACACCATCCTACCGTTGCGAAAGGCGGTGATCATTGCAGGTACAGACCGAGATACGCCATACTTCCCCGGCGACGACGCACCCGATACGCTCCATGCGGCGGTTTTCGATAACGAACGCGTGATTGGCTGCGCCACTTTGCTGTTGAACGAATGGGATTCCGCGCCCGCCTGGCAGTTGCGCGGCATGGCGGTGGTACCGGAACGCCAGCGAACCGGTGTGGGGCGGGCGCTGTTGCGTTTTCTGGAACACGTCCTGCCCACAAAAGCGCCGTCCGTGGGCATCTGGTGCAATGCCCGCGAGAAAGCAGTCCCGTTTTACACGGGGGCGGGATTCAGGATTATGTCTGAACGCTTCATGATAGCGCATGTGGGTTTTCA
>SLFT01000135.1 GCA_007124105.1 Candidatus Hydrogenedentota bacterium
ACGAACAGTACGAGCAGGAACTCCCTGGCAGGATGTTGGACCAAGCCCTTGAAATGCAGATGGGCATGTTCGCGCGGGGATTGAGCGCGGAGACACAGGAACTGGTGCGTCATACACTGGTAGAGGAACTGCTGGCAGCACAGCCGGAGAACATGATGGCTTTTCCCACGCCCGACGCCATGCGCGACGGTGTGTTGACCCAACAGGAGGCTTATGAACGCGCCCTGGAACGGCTTGCGCCGCACCTCATGGAGGAGGAGTACGAGACTGTACATGGTTTTGTGCAACAACAACAGCAAATGATGGATATGTTCGGTTCCATGATGGGAGGGCGCGCCGACGCGCAATAAACCATGAAACAAATCACTGTTAAGAAGGTATTAAAAGTTATGATACGCGTGTTGGTGGTTGTTCTTTTGATTGTGTTGGCAACTGTTTTCTTCGTCTGGAACGAAGGCATACAATATTCGCTTGCCTTTTTGACAGGCACGTTGCGCGATCCCTATTTTGATGATTCCCAGTATGTTTCCGAACAGAATTGCTTCGGCGGCGAGACCTGCGAAAGCGGGCTTCTTCGTATCCTTACGTACAACGTATTGTGCCGGATATGCGTGAAAGCGGAATACGACCCGTGGGATATTCGTGTAGCGCATTTGCGCGCGTTGGTTGCTCGCTATGATCCTGACCTGATAGGTTCGCAGGAACTGGGCGGCTGGCAGGACATCATGGAGTTCCTTCCGGAGGGCGATGCGTATGCGACGGTGACCTTCGCGTTTGGCCCCTGGGCCTACTCCGATTCAGCGCTGTTTTACCGACAGGAGCGTTACGAGTTGCTTGACTCGGGCCAATTCTGGCTTAGCCCGAAGCCTCATCTGCCCTTTGCGTTTCCGTGGAAACCATTAAGCGCGCCCCGTTATGTGACCTGGGCCTATTTACGCGACAGGCACAACGGCTTTTCCTTTCTGTTCATGAATTCTCACGTGGACAACAATTCCATTAACAAGGAGACGAGCGCCCCAATTATATTTGATACGTTCAGCCAATATGCGCAACGTATGCCCGTTATTTTCACGGGCGATTTTAATACCAATCCCACCCATGACCGTTACCAGGTGTTTCAACGGGGATACGGCGACGAAATCATATTTGTTAATACAGCCGACTTGACCCCGGAACGCGAAATGACGCTGTATGCGTCCGATTCGTCACGACCTGTAGGTACAGGACCCTTCGAAGGGTTCGACCATACCATTGACCACATTTTTCTGGCGGGTACAATGGAAAAGATCGTATCACGCTGGGTAGTTGATCATAACCGCTATGGCGAGAAACAGCGCCCGGCATCGGACCATCCGGCAGTATACGCGGAAGTATCATTGAAACTGGAGTGATGAAAGGAGTAGACATGACCTTTGTGTATGAACTATTAACGGCGCTTTTCTGGTTGTTGATTATGAGTCTGATCTTTTTCTTGGCTGACAATGCATTTGCCGAACCGCCACAGTTTGAAAAGATAACCGTGGACGAGCAGACGCCGTCGCCAGGCTTTCCATCTTTTGCGTTTCCGGGCCATGAAACGGATGCCGAATTGTTAAGCAAGTACCTCTGGTATCATTTTCATCTTCGCTTGGGCAACAATATCACGCTTTTCAACAAGGAATACCTTGCTATTTCCGATTTATGGATGAACAACGCAGTGGATAGACAGCAGGGGCGCACAATCCAAGCGCTGTTTCGCGAATACATGCTCACCGCCGAGATGGACGACGAGGGCTATGTGTCCTGCCACCAGCATATCTCACACGCCCATGATCTTGGGTGGCCGTTTCCGCTGTGGACACAGGCGCATATCGGCCCGGACAAGGTACTGGGCCGCGCCATTGGCTGGCATTTCCAGGAGGACTTCAGCCATCATTGGGTCGGCAATTACCTGCGCGCATGGAACCGTCCGGACTTTTCCGGCGAGGGGGCGATACAAGCGTTCTCCCTTGATAACCTTGAATCGCTGGGCATTGTGGATGATTGCTGGCATTTGCGGGCCACCGCGCCGTCGCCGCGCCTGACCACGCCAGACGATATGCGCATCCGCGCCCATGACGCGCCTTTTCTGCAATTGCGCTGGAAACGAGACGGTGATATTAACCCCGCCGCGCCGCCTTATGTGGAATGGATGCGCGAGGGCGACGAGGACTTCAGCGCCGAACGCCGCGTGTTTTTCTATCCGCAGGAGACGGGACTTTCCGGAAAATTCTGGCATTCCCATATTACCATGCATAGACATCCGCAATGGGAAGGGAACATCAAGGCGTTGCGGCTGAATCTTGCGCCCGGCGAAGACAATGTCACTTTCGAGATTGACTCGTTCTTTACGGTCTATGATACGCGCCACACTATCAACAACCCGATTCTGATCCTGGGCAGTTGCCACTATTTCAATTGGACCCGCGACATTGGATTCCTGCGCGAGAATATCAACCGAATGAGAACCGCCTTGAAATATCAACAAACCACAATGGGCGGCCTCGAACACAATCATATTCGGGTTCCCTGGCCCGGCCATGACGGCGGGCCCGGGTGGACAGTCACGGAGGACGGCGAGAAGATCATTCATTCGGGTACGGCCCTGGGTAATAATTACTGGGATCTGTTGCCCTTTGGCTGGGACGACTTCTATGCCACGTTCCAGTATTACGCGGCTACGCTTGCCCTTGCCGACATTGAGGAAGCCGTCCGCAACCATCCGGAATGGGATATCCCGCTGGGCGTATTGGCCATGGAACCCGAAATGCTGCGCAACCACGCGGCAGCGGTCAAGGAAACCGCAAGCGCCAAATTCTGGAACGATGAGGCGGGCCGATTTTATCCGAGCATTACCAAAAAAGGCGAGACATTTGACTTCGGATTTACCTTCCTGAACCTTGAAGCCATCTGGTACGACATTGCCCGGGAGGAACAGGCCGAAAGCATCCTCGATTGGATTCGGGGAAAACGCATTGTCGAGGGCGACACCGCCGTGGGCGAGGACATTTATCACTGGCGCTTCGGGCCGCGCGCCACCACACGCCGCAATGTTGCGTGGTATAAGTTTGTGTGGACTCATCCCGAACATATTCCATGGGGCGGCCAGGTGCAGGACGGCGGCGCCGTGCTCGGGTTTACATTCTACGACCTGTGGGCGCGTCTGCATCATATCAGTCCCGACGACGCCTGGGAGCGCCTCGGCGAGATACTGGACTGGCAACGGGAGGTAGACGCTGCCGGCGGCTATCGCGCCTATTATGGCGAAACTGACAGGGGCACAACATTGCAGGGCGGGGGCACGGCGGGCGGCTTGGGCATAGACTTCGAATTCTTGGAAAGCAGCATGCTTCCCGCCATCATCCTTCGAGGCTTCCTGGGCGTTCGTCCTGCGCCGGAAGGTCTGGCCATTGCGCCGAAACTTCCCGAGGCGTGTCCGGAAATGACGGTGAACGATATTTTGTATGGGCAGACGCGACTGGATATTACCGCACGCAACGATGCCCTTGTGTTGCGTGTGAAAGACGCGCCGCTCTTTGAACTGCGACTGCTGTTGGATGAAGACTGGGAAGCGGATGAACTCATGCGCGCGCACGACGCCTATGTCATAGCAGAGCCGGGGGAATATCGTTTTACACGATGACGTTTGCTCACGGAAAAGCGTTAAAGTTAGCGCAGTCGCGGACGACTACATTGGAGAAATTGCATGACCTTGGATAAACGCGCCATGCGCGACATCTATGATCGCACCATCATCTTGCGTACACCCACCTACGGCATTATTAAAGGCTATCATGAACTGCCCTATATCTGTGTGGGCGACGCATTGGAGTCGAATACAGGCTCCATGCGCGTACAAGGGCGTATCCATGTATCGCCACAATTCCTGATAAAGCCCAAAGGATACGATTCCAGTTACAGCGATATCTTCGGCGACGATGATGTTGATGTTGCGATTGCCGGGCGCATGTTCGGATTCCTGGGTTTTCCGAACCGGCCCGTCGAATGTTCATCGGAACACCTGGAGTTGTCCCATCTGCCGGACACGATAGACGAGGCGATCAGTGCGTGCCTGGATGATTTGGAACGTATGGAAGACATCACCACCGGCCTGATTCTTACCCCTGAAAGCAAGTATTACCAAATATCCATAGAACGGTTCATCGCGGAAATCATTGAGGATGAATTTCGGTAATGTGCGGTTGCTTATTCGTTTAACGCCGCCGGACAAACCGTGTTTACAACGTGGCTGAAAAGTCATGCAGATAAGCCAGGAACTCGCGGTTGCCCGCCGGGCCAAGCAGCGGCGAGGGGGTCACGTCCATCCTTCGGAAGCCCAGTTCGAGGGCGACAGCGGCCACATCGCGGATGACCGCCTCATGCACCTCGGGATCGCGCACCACGCCGCCGCGGCCTACCCGGTCGCGTCCCGCTTCGAACTGCGGTTTGATGAGCGCAACCCCTTCGGGCGTATCGTTCAGCAACCGCAACAGCGGAGGCAATACCAGGCGCAGCGATATAAACGAACAGTCGGCGGTAAAAAAGTCCGGGCGGACGTCCAGTTGTTCCGGCGTCAGCGTCCGTATGTTGCAGCGCTCCATCACCGTAACCCGCGCGTCCTGGCGCAATTCCCATGCGAGCTGGCCGTAGCCCACGTCCACGGCGTAGACACGGGCCGCGCCATGCTGTAACAGGCAATCGGTGAACCCACCCGTGGACGCGCCCACGTCAATAGCGATTCGATTGGAAAGGCTGATCCGAAAGGTCTCGATGGCATGGGCCAGTTTTTCGCCGCCGCGACTGGCGAAACGCGGTTTTGCCGCCAACTGCAACGGAACATTCACATCAAGTCGCGCGCCCGGTTTGTCCAGTGGTGTCCCTTGCGCATCCAGCACACAGCGGGTCTGTATCAAGCCCCGCGCCTTGCTGCGCGTCACACCGAAGCGGCGCTGCACCAGAATATCGAGCCGCTCCTTACTCATCATCGCGGCATACGCAACCCATGTCGCCCAGGAGCGCCAGAAAATGGGCATACGTTTCCATGCCCTTGAACAGCAGCGGCATGGACTGGCGCTCGTTGGGTCCATGAATGCCGTCGTCGGGGAGGCCGAAACCCAGCATGATTGAATCCACGTCGAGCAGATTCTTGATCATGCCCACGACAGGCACGCTGGCGCCCTCGCGGCGGAAGAAGGGTTCCTTGTTGAACACTGTCGTAAGCGCGGTTGCAGCCGCCCGCATGTAGGGCGACTTGCGGTCCATTATCCCGCCGGGGCCCAACGAGAGCGTTTTCATGCGCATGGCGCATTCTGGCGGCGTATTCTCCTCGAGGTAGCGCCGCAGCTGCTCAGCGACCGCGTCGAGGCGCTGGTCCGGTACCAGGCGCATGGACAGTTTCGCACCGGCCCGGGCGGGGAGTACGGTTTTCGCGCCTTCGCCCTGGAAGCCGCCCCAGATGCCGTTGATGTCCAGCGACGGTCGCGCGCCAACCCGTTCGAGGGTAGTATAGCCCTTCTCGCCGAACAGGCCGGGCGCTCCTGTAAGGGCAAGCCATCGTGCATCAGAATAGGGCGCTTCCCGCAACAGCGCGCGTTCTTCGGCGTCCAGCGTGCGCACACTATCGTAGAATTCGGGCAACATAATGCGGCCGTCTTGATCATGCATGCCGGCAACCAAATCACAAACTACGTGGATCGGGTTCCGAATGGAGCCGCCAAACGCGCCGCTGTGCAGATCGCGTCCGGGGCCGGTCACTTCAAATTCGAAATAGGCGAGCCCGCGCAGCGCATAGGTGATGGACGGCATGTCCGGCGCGTGGATGGTGGTGTCGCAATTCAACACGACATCGCAGTGAAACAGGTCTTTGTGTTCGCGCAAAAACGCTTCGAGCGTGGGCGAGCCGATCTCCTCGTCGCCTTCAATGAGATATTTGAGGTTGACGGGACATTCACCGTCGGCCAGAAGCGCCTCCGTGGCCATCAGCTGCGCAAAGACCTGTCCTTTCATGTCGGATGCGCCGCGGGCATGTACATAATCGCCCTCAAAGCGCGGTTCAAAGGGCGGCGATATCCATTCATCAAAGGGGTCGGCAGGCTGCACGTCATAATGACCATACACCAGCACGGTGGGCTTGCCCGGCGCATGAAGCCAGTCGCCGTAGACCATGGGGTTGCCGTCGGAGGGCATGACGGCCAGATGCTCCAGCCCGATTTCTTTCATGATGCGCGCGAGCCAGTCGGCGGCTTGAACCATATCCTGCTTATGTTCAGGCAATGCTGAAACGGATGGTATTTTAAGTATTTCCGCAAACAGTGTTTTGTACGTGTTGTGTTGTGAGCGCAATCGCGCAATCACCGTATCCATGTTCATACTGTTGTTTCTATCCTCTTGGTTGCGTTAAAAACAAACGACCGACATGCCGCGCCGTGCAGCATATCGGCCGCCACAATCATACGCTTGTATACCGATTCTCGAAAAAAAGAAGCGACACACGGATAATTTACAGACCGGGCGCGTCCAGACCCGTTAACAACCAGGCCCCATTGAAGCGTCCTACAATAAGTTCCATGCTTAACGACCCAAAACTGCCTGTCAGCACAACAGGATATACCGAACCTACATCTCCATCCGCCTTGATGCGCGCATCGTCAAGCGTAATGTTCAGACCGTCCAGATACCCCAATTCAATGGCCTCCGCGATAAACATACGGGCCCCACTCTTGTCGCGCAGACCATCATGCTCAAAGTTGTCAGAAAAAAAGGCCATTATTGCATCAATGTCTTTGTTCGCCATTGCCTCGCGCCAATTGTCCAGTTGGCGCGCAATGGTATCCTCGGGCGCAACACTGTGCCCCGGGCCGCCAGTCATGCAGCCCGCTATCATGGCGATAATCAAGGCCGTCGCGCCGAATCTACGTACTGTTTTCATAAACGGCTTCTCCCGGTTGTATTCCCAATAGGGTGTATATTTGCCCCCAACGATGTATAGGATACTACTTCCGCGGTCGGGAATCAATGCATCCGGCGTGGACAGCATTTTGTGTTATGTGTTTCTTTGATGGCTTTTCATTTATAAAAAAGAATACACAAGTATTATAATAAGAAGCGCAGGAGTCACGAAAGGTATTTTGATTGCGTCTATGCGGCGCACATTCTATTTGGAATTTGGAGTGAGAATACAGGATTGTTATAGCGATAACGAGGCGATGAGGCAACCCACGTAGTGTTGCAACGAGATCACAAGGCGCTGAATCAAAGCGCTGAGATATTAGCAGCGTCCTTACTGCTTTATGCTGTCTCTCAAATCACGTATACTATGGGGCATGATTTACACGGTTGACAGTTGGGTAACGCCGCGTTGTTGTTTCCTGTGCCGCCTTTCGGCGCTGCTGCTTGTGGCGTCGGTTTTTGGCGTTGCCGTTGGCGACGGCGATGTCTGGCGCGAGGCCACCCTGTATCGCGACGAATGGGGCACGCCCCATGTGTACGCGGAAACCCCTTTTTCCATGGCGTACGTGTTCGGCTATGCCCAGGCCGAGGACCACGCCGAGCATATCCTGCTGGCCTATCGCATGGCCAACGGCAGGCTGGCGGCGGTATTGGGCGGGGAGTATGCCGAGTCGGATGCCTTTTCGTTGAAGATGGGGCATGCGCGGCTTGCGGAACAGGCGCTGACTGTGGCCGACCCGGTGACCCGGGCGCTGTGCGAGGGGTTTGCCGTGGGCGTCAACGCGTGGCTGGTGGACAACGCGGATACCATCCCCGCCTGGGCCGACGGTGTACAGCCACAGGATGTACTGGCTTATTGGCACGCCTTTGTGATGAGCATGGCGCCTTTCGATTTGCCGGATATTTACCGGCGCGCGCCGGCCATGGCAAGCGGCAACGCGTGGGTCATGTCGGCGGCGCGCAGCGTTGAAGGACGGCCAACGCTTGTCATCAATCCGCACCAGAACCACGGGCTGTATTTTCAGTGGTATGAGGCGCATTTGGTTATGGGCGACATGAATGTCCACGGCGCAACGCTGCGCGGTCTTCCCGTAATTGTTCAGGGGCATAACGACACGCTGGGCTGGGCGCTGACGCCCAACTGGTCGAATTTCGCCGATATGTTTACCGAACAGCATGAAGTGTCGCCGCCGCCGCGCAATCCGCGCGACCCGCGTGTGCGTCCCGCTGAAACGCCGCCCATCTCGCCGCTGCTCTTGAATTACATGTCGCAGACACAGCCGTATCATATTCGTACGGACACGGGCATTGAAACGCGTCATGTGCCTACGCTTATCAGTGAACGCGGCCCTATTTTTGAAGACGCCGCGCACGGCCTGAACTCGTGGTACATTGGCGGCTTCACCGATTTCGGCGGGTTGCGGCAACTGTTGGAGATGGCGCGGGCGCCTCATCTTGACGCTTTCTGGGCGGCGCTGACAATGCATCAGATTCCCTGTTTTCATGTCCTGTACGCGGACAAAGCCGACAATCTCTTTTATTTATACAACACCAAAGCGGGCATACGCCTGGCGCCGGCGGCAGACTTTGGCGACGACGAGTTGGCAGACGCGTTGGACCGAAACTGGGATGCGCCGGTTCCGGCGCGTTTTTCCACTGTTGCATGGCGCGAGGTGTTTGCGCTTTCGGACTTGCCAAACCTGCTTAACCCGCCCGGCGGATTCATTCAAGCCTGCGGCAACCTGCCATGGACCGTAACGGAACCATCGCCATTTGATCCCACATTCTGGCCTGGCTGGCTGTTTCATGATCAGGATACGTATCGGGCGGCGCGGGTACGGCAACTACTCCGGCGCGGCGAACGCTCTTTTCGCGATCACCAGTCCATATTGTTTGATGTGGTGGCGCCTGCCGCGCTGGATATGGTTCCTGCGCTCATACGCGCGGTGGAATCACGTCCGGACAGGGTCGGCAATGCACACCCTGACTTCTGGCTGGGCATTGAACTGTTGCGCGACTGGAACTACATTGCGGAAGTGAATGCGTCCGGCATGACGTTTTACCATTTCTGGTGGCATTTTGCGCGCGCCGCGGCCAACCGGCATTTCCCAAACGAAGCGGCGTTCCAGGAGGCGATTCGCGCCAATGCGCCCGGCGCGCAGGATATTATGTTGCGCGCCGTGGAGGAGGCTGCCCGCAAACTGCGTAATGAATACGGGACACTGGAGGTTCCCTGGGGCGATGTGCATCGTATCCGACGAGGCCGAAAAGACGAGCCATTGCCCGGCGGCCAAAGCGGCGAACCGGTCTTTATTGCCTCTGACTACAACCTTGACCGCGGCCAAATGATCGCCAACTACGGCTATGGGTTCGCCATGGTAACCCAGTTCGGTGAGCGTCCCGAATCGGTGAGCCTGTTGCCTTTCGGCGCTTCACAGAACCCGGACTCGCCTCATTTTTCGGACCAACTCGAACTGATGCTTGAACGTCGTTTCAAGCGTGTTCGGTTTGATGATGACGATATCCTGCGCAATGCCGACAGGGCAGTGGGCAAACGCATTACGCTGTTGCCGCTGGGTGTTGCGGGGGCAGTAACCATGCGTTCGCCGTCTGTCATTTACGCGCGTCTTCACACGGAAACGGAAGCGCCAGCGCCGTTGCCCCGGGGAATGATTCCCTTTTCATTGTACATGCGGCCGGAACGTTCCCCAGAGTCAGCGCGCGTTGAGGTAGGATTATCCATCCATATCCCCGATGCGTTGTGTGACGACGGCGCGTTGGGCGACCTCGCGCTCTATCGCAAGGAGCCGGGTTTACATTGGCAGCCGGTGGCCACGCAGCATTTGGATGGGCATACGCGTATTTTCCATGCAAACGATGAGACGCCCGCCCGCTGGTATGCTGTGTTGGGTCCGGCGGAGGCGGCCGGCGCGGAACGTTATGGCGATGATGCGTCTATTCTGGAAGCGCACCAGCGGGCTGACACGCCCGTTGGGCTGGACGCGCTCCTGTCAGGGCACGAGACGCAGCCCCGCATGGCCCGCGAGCAGCGCCGCATATTCCGCTTGGAACGGCTTGAGGATGCTCCTGTAACGGCGGACGATGGGGCAGGGGAGGAGATGGCGCCGCCTGATGCGATTGCTGACAAACCATCTCGAACCTTTCGCTTTGAACGACATGATGAAGACGGAGAAACCCCGGTTGCAAAGCGAAACCCGCTTGCGGGCATACCCGGGATGCATTTTGGTCCGGGAACGCGTTCCGGCGACGAGACCGCAACCACTAATGATGGACGCGTGTTCCGTATAGAACGGCACGACGATGTGAAACAGACGCCGGAAACATCGGAAGATGAAACCATACCGGATACGATACCTGATATGCCTTTGTCGCCGCCGCCTTTAGCGCCGCCTGTCGAGGAATTCCCAGTCTCCTCCCAAGAAGCGCCGCCGGCCTCCATGCCGCCCGAGGAATCTGCGCCATTACCGGAAAAAGAAAAACGCGACGCGGCCCCGCCAACAGAGTTCCGGGAGAACCTTGAGCGGCAACGGAGTCGCCCGCCGCTACCTGATGTGATCCCACAGGACCCCGCTTTTGTGTTTGGTCCATCGCGTCCACAACACGAGCGCGAACAACATGAAGAACAATCAGACCGTGTATTTCATATCGAAAGACATGATGCGGACGAATAATCGCCTTTGCCGGGCGAGAACACACCGCCGGTATTGTAATACGAGAGATGTCGCCACTATGGCCTGGCGTTCTTGCCGCACCGCCATACAAGACGCCGCAACCCCTGTGGTCTGGTAGATTGGCAAGCATGCGTATTGATCAAGCCGGATGAAGCGTGAGCGCGGTCGTAAGTTTTGTTTCGCTATGGTCAATCGGTATACTGGGCTATGCACAAAATGTCCGAAAGAGGAGACTGTTCTTATGACCAAAAATCAGCGCCCTTTCAACAAAGTTTCGCGACGTACCTTTATGGCCGGCGCTGCGGCGGCGGGCCTGGGCCACGCACTGACACAGACGGCCGGACGCGCCGTGGAAACCGCTGACAAGAGAACACACCCCAATGTTGTTTTTGTCTTTGGCGATCAATGGCGTGGTCAGGCGGTCGGTTATGCCGGCGACAGCAATGTTCGCACGCCCAACATTGACGCGTTGGCAACGGAAAGTGTCCGCTTTACCAACGCCGTGTGCGGGCAGCCGGTTTGTACGCCTTATCGCGCCTGTCTGCTCACGGGCCAATATCCGTTGACCCACGGCGTGTTCATGAACGACGTGTGCCTGAACCCCGAGGCAACCACGCTCGCGAAAGTGTTTGGCGCCGCCGGCTATGACACCGCCTATATCGGCAAGTGGCACCTGGACGGACATGGCCGCTCGCGTTATATCCCGCCCGAGCGCCAGCAGGGTTTTGACTACTGGCGCGCGTTGGAATGTACCCACGACTACAACAACAGCAGGTATTACACCGGCGACGACCCGACGCCGCGTTACTGGGACGGCTACGACGCCATCGCGCAGACCCGCGACGCGCAACAATATATCCGCGACCGTAACGCTGATAGCCCTTTTCTGTTGGTGTTGTCCTGGGGGCCGCCCCATGATCCTTATCACACCGCGCCGGAAAAGTATCGGGACATGTTCTCGCCCGAAGCGCTAACCTTGCGCGACAATGTGCCGGACGACTACAGCGAAGAAGCGCGAAAGATGCTGGCGGGCTATTACGCCCACTGCGCGGCGCTGGATGATTGTATGGGCGACCTGCTGGAAACGCTTGACGAGCAGGGCATCGCCGACGACACGGTCTTTGTGTTCACATCCGATCACGGCGATTTGCTTGGTTCGCACGGCGCGCGCAACAAGCAGCAACCCTACGCCGAATCCATCATGGCGCCCTGCCTGTTGCGCTATCCCGCAGCGCTGGGTCGCGCGGGACGCGCCTTTCCAACCTTGTTCAATACGCCGGACATTATGCCCACACTGCTGGGGCTTGCGGACGTACCCATCCCGGACACTGTGGAGGGAACAGACTTTTCCGAGGCGTTGCGCGCGGGCGCATCCCCGGAAGTTGACAGCGCGTTTATTCTGTGTCCCGCGCCCTTCGGCCAATGGTCGCGCGACCGGGGCGGGCGCGAATATCGGGGCGTGTATACCGGCAGATATACCTACACCCGCGGTCTCGACGGCCCCTGGCAGCTTTTCGACAACGACGCCGACCCATACCAGATGAACAACCTTGTTAAGAACCGGGACTATGTGGAGACGCAGGCGCGCCTGGATGCGATGGTGGATGACTGGCTCGAACGCACCAACGACCCGTTCAAGCCCGCCGCCGAACATATCGCCGAATGGGGATACGAAGTGGACGCTTCGGGAACGGTGCCGTATACGCCGTAGTATACGCGCATCACGGGAAGCGCAAAAATTGACCTGTTATTGACATTATGGGAAAGCAAGAGGTTAGTTTGATGACAATAGATTTACCTTGTTTGCCGTCACTCTTCACGGAGGCAAGATATAGGAAACGTAAATTGTGCCGCCTACTGTACGAGACTTGATTAAGCGACTTCTGGCTGCTGGTTTTGCGGACTGCGGCGGCAAAGGCAGCCACAGAAATTTTGAACATCCTGCGGTATCGCGCCCGATAACCATTTCGGGCAACTTGAATGACGACGCAAAGCGGTATCAGATGCGCGCTGTGGACAAGGCGCTTGAGGAGTTAAAGAAATGAAAGAAAGCGCACGATATGCGAAGATTGTGGAGTGGTCGGAGGAAGACCAGTGTTACGTTGGAAGCGCGCCGGGACTGCTGTATGGCGGTTGTCATGGCGACAATGAGCGGGAAGTGTTTGATCAGCTGTGCCAGATAGTGGAAGAAACGGTTGCGGTATATCACCAGACAGGTCGAGAAATGCCGCCGCCGACTTCGAATCGGGATTACGCCAACAAAATGCAGGGCGTCGCGTAAGTTAACGCGGACAGAATTTCCTCGAAACAGCGTGCCGGGAGCCTTCAAGGCTGCGCTCCCTGCGCCGTCGCATGGTCGCGGCCGCTGCTGGGTATACTGCGATTGCGAAGATGTGGGGATACATCTTGAATCAGCGCGGTCAGTTGAAAAGCGGACAGATATTGGTGTCCACCATGTCTGGGGTTGCGCGGTTCTGTATGGTCGCTCTTTTTGTAAGCGGCAAGCCTCCATCGTCAACTGCGCAATAATCCCTCTCCATCCAGTCCATATCGTCCATCCAACCTCAATACGCGTTCCCGGTCAATTCCCGAAAATTTCGAATGCGGTGGAATGTCATGAAATTCGCGTCGTGGTTATTGCGGGCGCCGCCGATGCCGTCTTCGTGCGCCGTGCGGCATACGGCAATAATGTCGTCTCCCTCGAACAGCCAGTCCACATACTGGAAACCATGCGATTCCACGTCCGGCCTGTACAGAAGGGCGCCGCGCACATCCCAGTTTCGGAGGTCTTCGGAACAGATTAGCGCCAGCGTATTCCGAACGCGAGCGGGTTTTGTTTCATCCCGGTGTTCTTCGGGAACGATGGTGGCGAGAGCCCAGTAGCGGTCGCTTTTCTCGTCGAAACGTATGGTAAACTTCTTCGCGCCGCCGGGAAAATTGATGAATCCCGTTTCAGGCTCAAAAGAGGCCGTTTTACCGTCGTCGCTGACGGTGACGATGGCGGCTTTTTCCGGATACCCCGGCGTATCCACACGCAGGATATTCACGATGTCGCCGTCGCGGGTCAGCACGGCGTTTCCTTCGAGCCACCCGATAAAATCGCCGCCGAGCCATTCCGGGTCGCGGGCAATGAAATTGCTGAACGTCCAGTTCGCGGCATTCAACAGGTCCGCGTCCACTGGTATGGACAACATGCCGGCCATGTAGCGTTCGCCCCAGCGGTCGCCGCCTGTGGCGTCCTCGAAAGCGCGCCAAAGCCGTCCGTCATGTTCCAGTATCGGCATGGGCGCGGTGTGATATTCTCCCTGCGCTGTCAGCAGTCCCGTTTCAGGGGTTTCGGGCGCGGTCCATGTTTCGCCGTTGTCCTCGGAACGGCGTATGACAATACGCCCATGATGCTTTTCCACGCCCAGGATATACGCGTTGTCGCGATGGGTGAATACTTTGGGCCAGAACAGACATTGCAGGCGCGTTAACGCGCGCCAGTTTTCGCCCTTGTCCGAAGAGCGATATACCACCGCCGTGGCGCACTCATGTTCGTTGCTCTCGGGACCGAAAAAGTCGTGGGCGGCCAGGTAGTCGCCGTTCGGCAATACCGTGATACTGGGCGATCCGATGTACAGCCCTGTGGCCTGGGGACTGTGGTTGATCACAACGCCGGGGGGGAACACGGTTGGCGGCGTGTCAATGTCTGTGTTGCCGCCAGTCATGGTTATTGGCTGTATGCTTCCATCACTGTCATAGACGAGCCTGTCAATGGCCACCTGTCTTGTGGCGTTGAAGGGGCCAAGGCCGCGCTGGTGGTTCCAGCGATGATAAACAACGAACCAGGCGTCTTTACCGGGATGTCTGATGATGGAATGGTGTCCCGGCCCCTTGTGATTGGTGTCGCTTTTCAGGAACACGCCCCCATATTCCCAGGGCCCGACCGGAGAATCGGCGGTGGCGTAGTGGGCGGTGTAGGTGGCGTTCCACCACGCGCCGCTGCTGTAGGACAGATAGTAAACGCCGTTGCGCTTGTGCATGAATGCGCCTTCAGTAAAATGCGGCGGCGTTTCAACAGACATTTCGCGGGCGAAACTTGTCATGTCCGGGTTCAGTTCAAATACGCGCAACGTGGCGCCGGCGCTGCCGCCCGCGTACAGGTAGGCGGCGTCCGAATCGGGATCGATAAAGACCATTGGATCAATGGCTTCAAAACCATTGCCGCCGGTTAACAAAGGTTCTCCAGAGTCCACAAAAGGCCCGGCGGGATTGTCGCCCACGGCGACGCCGATGCGCGAAGGCGTTTTGTCCTGTGGTCCCACGGAATAGTAGAAGTAGAAGACGCCGTCTCGTTCCACGACCGCCGGCGCCCATGCCTGATGGTTGTCCGCGCCGTCATCCTTGATCCACGACACATCCCCGAAATCCAGCACGGGGCCGTGTTGTTCCCAGTGACGCATGTCGGTGGAAGACCACGCGTAGAAGCGGGTAATCGGCCCGGCGTAATGCGTGGGATAAATCCATAACGTTTCTTTCACAAGCAGCGCATGAGGGTCCGCTCCGGGCAATACAGGATTGGGCGGCGCTTGATCAGGAAAAGCGCCCCAGGCCGCCAGCCCGCCCCATACCATCGCCAGAAACAAAATGCGTCCTCTCATTGTGTGTTCTCCTTCCTTTAAGCGTTGGACTAAACGGCTGTGCCGTGGATGAGGGCCATATATGCGAATCGGTGTTTAAGATTACCGTCATTGCGAGGAACGAAGCAATCTCACCGCCACGCGCGTCTTTGCACATGCCAGATTGCTTGTTCCTTAATTCTAGCAACATTGAGAAAAGAGGCGCAAGCCCGGCGAAAAAAAACAAAAGAAAATATAACTGTCTACCAGTCTTGGCGGACAGCTACGAATACGGCTTTATTTCCACGCCATTGTTTTTGGAGTGCGCAAGTCATACTTGCGCTTTATCTTTCGTAGTATCGTACACCTTGATTCGTTTAATTGCTATACAAGGCCCACGT
>SLFT01000036.1 GCA_007124105.1 Candidatus Hydrogenedentota bacterium
GCGGGCGCTGGAGGTGGACCCGCGTTTTATTTTCATTACCGGCTGGAACGAATGGATCGCCATGCGCTTCGATGAATTTAACAACGTGCGCGAGCCGGTGATGTTCGTTGACCAGTTCGACCACGAAGACAGCCGCGACATCGAGCCCATGCGCGGCGGTCATTGGGACACATACTACTATCAAATGGTGGATTATATTCGCAGGTACAAGGGCGCGCGTCCACAACCGTCCGCCGGCGAAGCGACAACAATAGCGATTTCTGAGGGTTTTGACCAGTGGGACGCTGTCGCGCCTGAGTATCACAATCACAGGGGCAGCACAACGCACAGGAATCACCCGGGCTTTGCCGACGCCGGTCCTTATGTTGATGAGACGGGCCGCAACGACATTATCCTCTGCAAAGCGGCGCACGACGATGAAAACGTGTATTTTTATGTCAAGACCGCTGCGCCGCTGACATCCCACACAGACCCTGCCTGGATGCGGTTGTTTATTAACACCGACGGAAAATCGGATGCCGGCTGGGAAGGGTTCAATTATGTGGTGAACCGCGAAGCGCCGGAAGAGGGGCTGGCGACGCTGGAAAAAAGCGCCGGCGGCTGGAACTGGACGGAAGCGGCGACAGTATCATGGCGCATGGAAGGCAATCAGATGCATCTAGCCATTCCACGTGAGGCGCTGGGAGTATCGGCGGATGAAGAACTGGACCTTCGCTTCAAGTGGGCCGACAACATGCAGAACGACGGGGACATCATGGACTTCACGTTGTACGGAGACGCGGCCCCGCCAGGACGTTTTGTATATCGTTATTATGAAAAATGATTGACGCACGTAGACGCGACTTCCAGTCGCGTTTGCGCACTTGTAGATACTACTGGACAGACGCTGCTTTTGTTACCCTTATATGGGACGAAAGCCCTGCGAAAAACGGAATTATAAGGAGACGTGTTTTGCCGAAATTATGTACCATGACGATGCTTGTGTTGGCGATGCTTTGTGCCGGCGCCGCTTGGGCTGACGAGAACTGGCCGCAGTGGCGCGGCCCCAATTTTACCGGATATGTGGAGACGTCAGGACTGCCCGTAAGCTGGAGCGAGACAGAGAACATTGTCTGGAAGACGGCGTTGCCGTCCTGGAGCGGCAGTACGCCCGCGATATGGGGCGACCGCATTTTCCTGACATCGCCCTCGCAAGGCGACGAGGGCGGCCCCGGCGCTGACGCAACCCGCCCATCCGTAGGCGAGCAGATTCTGTTGTTGTGTCTCGACAAGGGAAACGGCGCCATCCTCTGGCAGCGGCATCTGGACACGGGAAACGAGAACATAGGCAAGCAGAACGATTCGTCGCCCTCGCCCATGACCGACGGGAAACATGTATGGGTGATGACGGGCACCGGGATTGTAACGGCCTTTGACATGGACGGCGAAGCGCTCTGGCGTCGCAACATACAGGAAGAGTATGGCGATTTCGGTCATCAGTTTGGATATGGCGCGTCGCCGTTGCTTCACGGGGACATGCTCATTATCCCAGTGCTGCATGGCTATCACACGGAGGACCCGTCATACCTGGTTGCGCTGGACGGCCTGTCCGGTGAATCGCGGTGGCGCGTCGAACGTTCCACGGACGCCGAACTCGAGTCGCCCGACGCGTACACCACGCCCGTGCCGCTTACAAGCGAGGGCGAAACCGTGGTCGTAGTGTCCGGCGGCGATTATGTTACGGGCCACGATCCGGCTACGGGCGAAGAGGTGTGGCGCTCTGGCGGCCTGAACCCGCGCGGCATAGATCGAAACCGTACCATCGTATCGCCGGTGGCGTGCCGCGGCATGGTCTTTGCCGGGCCCAGAAGCAGCGAACCCATGCTGGCATTGCGCGGGGGCGGTTCGGGCGACGTTTCCATGAGCCATCTGGCATGGAAACGGGAAGAGCGACACGGGCCGGACGTGCCCACGCCCGCCTGCGACGGAACCTATCTGTATCTCGCCAATGACCGCGGCATGGCGACATGTCTGGACGCCGAAACCGGCGATGTGGTCTGGGGACCCGAGCGCACCGAACGCGGCATCGTGAGCGCGTCGCCGCTGGTGGCCGACGGCAAAGTATACATCACCAATGAGGAAGCGGTTACCACCGTAATCGCGGCGGGCCCCGAGTTTAAGGTGCTGGCTACCAACAAACTGGACCCGGCGTATACCCTGTCCTCTATTGCGGTATCCGGCTCGAGGCTCTATCTGCGCACCGCCACGCACCTGTACTGCATCGGCGAATAGCGGCGTCCCAAACAGCAATATACAGCATCAAGTTGTCTGCCGCGACAGTCAGGAAGTGACGCGCCGACATTTCAGACCGCCAATGGCTCAGCGGCCGCCTGCGGTTATCAGCACAAAGAAGTTGCAGTTTGTTGTTCACGTTTCCAGGTGCTCACAAGTACCAAAGCCATGCAACGTTTCTTTCCTCCGTCCCCCTACTCCGCAATCGAATAATTCTACCCGACTCTTTACTGCTCCTCTTCAAAAATGGTATAGTACGAATAATGAAAGCAGGAGCGTTCTCTCATGCACAATGAATTTACAGCCATCATTGAACAGGACGGCGATTGGTACATTGCCTGGTGTCCCGAAATGCCCGGCGCGAACGGGCAGGGGCGCACGGTCGAGGAAAGCAAGTCGCGTCTTGCGGAAGCCATTGCGCTCATTTTACAAGACCGCCGTGAAGATATGATGCGCGGCGTTCCCGAGAATGCGTTGCGCGAAATGATTGAGGTGGGGTGAAACGCGAGGTCTTATTAAAGCGCCGTCCGCGTTCCGGCTGTTATTTGAAGCGGGAAGGCGCGTCTCACGCGCTCTGGTGCAATATCCGGGCCAGACATCTGCCCGAGCCAACAGTTCCCCACAGAATCTAAAGCGGGCGGCGCCCGCAACCCAGAAATTAGAGCCGGTTTCTTTTTCTCATAAGTCCTATACCTCCCATACAAATAATCTGGGATGCGGGTCATACCCGCGTTAACGTTGCTGCTTTTCCCGGTACCGTTGTTCGATGGCCTCGACCAATGTGTTGGCGTCGGGGATGATGGAGATGAAGGCGGGGACGCCGTCCACGCATATTGTGGGCACGTTCTTGACATCGAGTCGGCACATTACGCCAATGCCTTCGCGTCGTTTGATTTTATGCTCGTTCACCGTGACCGGCGCGTCGGCCTGTTCCGCGGCGGCGCGCGCAGCGTCCATCATATACTGGCAGGGGGCGCACGCGGCGCTGTCCAGGGTGATCACATCGAGCACCACCTGTTCCGTGTCGTCGTAGTCGGGCAGCACTGTCTCGTCCAGCCAGTCCATGCCGCCGGCGCGCGCAGTTTCACGGGCTTCGTCGCGCAGTTCGGAGTCGAGCGCCATGTCCGCTGCCGCGCTGAGATTGGCGGGCGGCGTGGCGAAGGGCAGGTCGCATCCCGGCGCGAGAATGAATCCCGGGCCGGCGCCCTCGTCAAGACAACGGATGGCGTCCAGTCGGGCGTCGTCCAGCGTTCCCAGCAACAGCGCGGTGGTCAACTTGATGTTGCCGCCATAGGACTTGTTGTGTTTTTGCGCCAGTGCGCGCAACAACGACAAGTCAACATTTTCGTCCACGGACAGGTTGTCGCACCGGGTGCGGCACATGGCCTCGAGGTTGCGCGTGGCGTCGCCGCACACGAACAGGGACGCGAGCGCGCCGCGGTCGTGGACGGCGTCGGCAACCTGGCTGATGGCTTCGCTGACGAACAGTTCAAAATGCTCGAGGGAAATCTGGCTGATCATGGGGTCCACAACCGCTATCACCGCCGCGCCGTGGTCGAGATAGAATTCGGCGGTGCGCGACGCCGTTGCGGCGCACCAGTCCATGGCGGCCAGTACATTGTCGGAATCCATCAGCATATCCAGGAACAGTTCGCTGCCGCGCAGATGCGATAACAACGTGAAGGGGCCGGCGACCAGCCCATATAACGCGACCGTATCGCCTATGGCGGCGGCCAGCGTTCGGGTTGCCTCGGCAACCTCGGGGAAGCGTCCCTTGCTGAAATCAAGCGGGTTCATGTCGGCAATGGCCGCGCAGGCGGAAAGGGGATGACCCGTTACCGACGGGGGCCCGTCTTCGGGCCACGCCAGCGGACAGCCCAGCGCCTCGGCCTCCATCTGCAAATCGAAGACAACGGGGATGCCGTCCGCGCGATATAGTTCCGCCGCCTGTTGTTGTCCGCGCGCGATCAACGAGCCTGATTGCAGATACGTCCGCGCGCCCACGCCAAGCACGGACGCGCCATGGACGCCCACATAAGGCAGCCAGGCCGTGCGCGGCGTTTCAATACGACGCAATGTGTTAAGCACTATCTCTTTACCAATCATCAGATTTCCTTATTATCAAAAAAGTCGGTAACTGTCTAGCATGATGCCTTCTTGAATCAAAATTTTCGATTCTGTAGGGTGGGTGAAGCGAAGCGGAACCCACCGGAAAACGTGTTGCAGCAGAACGGTGGGTTCCGCTTCGCTTCACCCACCCTAC
>SLFT01000089.1 GCA_007124105.1 Candidatus Hydrogenedentota bacterium
AGTCCATGGAAGCCTCCATGACGCCGGGCGATGCGTTTTATGTGGGGACACTTGATACGCGCTCCGGCCCGGTGCAGGTGGGCGTCATGATTTGCTTCGACCGCGAACAGCCCGAAAGCGCACGGTTGCTGATGCTGGAAGGGGCGGAATTGATCCTTACGCCGAACGCGTGCCGTCTGGATGAATTACGCCTTGACCAGTTCAAAATCCGCGCATGGGAAAATGTGGTGGGCGTCGCCATGACAAACTATCCAAGCCCGAACCACAACGGACGTTCGGTGGCGTACGCCCATTCAGGCGAATGCCTGGTGATGGCCGACGACAGCGAAGGCATATTCATGGCCACTTTTGACATGGAAGATTTGCGCGACAGGCGTACCCGCTCCATCTTCGGCAATGCGTATCGTCGTCCCCATCGCTACCACGGCTTGATCCGAATGGAACGCGATGATGTATGGCAGCGCACCGACGGCAACGGCAATCCCTACGACCCATCCGTCCGATAACCGAATCCATACGACAGCGTTTCGCCGTGCCGCGCCAACGGAAAAACTTTGTTGGACTGAATGCGCAGATAGAGCCCATGACCGGAAACTGGAACTTGATATGGAGTGCGCAAGTCATACTTGCGCTTTTTCTTTCTCGAACACGGCCTCTTTCACCGTAATAAAAGAAGCGCAACGTTTATGGCACTACGAAAGGTAAAGTCGCTCATTGCTTCCCCTTCCTGTTTCGTCCGTCGCACAAGGCGGCGTTATTTGTGCCTCATTGGTCGCCTTCTATCCTCAATAATATAGCTGGTACATGCCCTTCTGGGGCGTGAACAGCGCTCGTGTTGACTATGAAACACCCGTATTGTAGTGACGGACCGCCTTTTGAAGCAACGCTAGCGCTGGTTTGTAATCGTCGAGCCCCACATATTCGAGGATAAACGGCGCATGAGGTACATACCGCGCGGCGAGGGCGACAAATTCGTTGTAGTCCAGGTCGCCCTGGCCCGCCGCCACGCCTCGGTCAACATGTAGTTTGCGGTCTTTGGCGTGCAAACAATCTATGTAGGGCGCCAACTGCGCGAACATCTCTCCCAGGTCGTTGAGTTCGATGAGATTGGCGGGATCAAGCAAAGCGCGTATGCGAGGGGAATCAACGGCCTCCAGGAACAACCGCGTTCGCTTGGCGCTGGCGAAGAACCCGCGATAGAAAGGTTCAAACAACACAACGCCGTCATGGCGTTCCGCCATGGCCGCCAGTTCCCGGCCCGTATCCACCATTTGACGCCATACCTCCTCCCGGAAATAGTGGGGGACGCCGTGTCCGAGCGCATCCACCTCATAGTGGCCCGCTTCGGTGACCAGCGTACGTACATCCATGGCCGCGCCGATGCGAAACATTTCCTCAAAGTAAGCGAGATTGGCCTCGCGTTCTTCCGCGTCTGCATGGACAAGGTTCGTATAGACCCCGATGCTGTGGATGGAAATCCCTGACGAACGGTAGATATCGGCTATCGCGCTGCAACGGGCGGCATCCAGCGCCGACACGTCATTGCGTCCGTTATACACCCAATACTTGCTGTCTTGTTGTACGAGAAAAAGCTGTATGGCGTCAACGCCGTTCGCCGTTAGTTCCCGCGCGAGTTCCTGGTTGGTATGGTTCGGAAAACCAAGGGTGGATACGCCCACAGTTGGCGCAAAGGCCGGCGTGTCCGTGGTTGCCCGCGCCGATGGAGATGCGCCCAGCATTGGCAACGCGGCTGCTGCGCCCGCTTTCAACACATCGCGACGTGAAGGGTTAGATATCACGGACAGTTCCTTTCGTGTTGCCGGTATGGGGGATTCAGTTGATTGAAACCAACCGGTAAACTACATTGCCTTGAGCGTCCCGTTCATGGTCGCTGTTCCCTGAATTGTCAACTCCATGATAAATAATACCATAAACCCCAGGTAATGAGAGCGGCTGATCAAGCCATGGGGCGGTTTCGTCCAGTGCAAATACACCCACCAGTTCCGCATCCTCTTCTGCGCCTGTCTCTGTCTTATGAACTTCAACAAAAAATAATTCCGGCGCGGTAATGCTGTCATACACGCCTTCGCAGTCATCTTGCGCTTCGGCTACAATGCCGTCAGGCGTCGCGCCTTCGGCTGCCGTCAGTTCCAACCATGTATCGTATGTGCCAGATGTCACAACATACAGGTATGCATCAAGACCCGCGTCCCAGGCGCCCGGATCATCGCCGTAAACGGTCACTACTGGCGCCGTCGTATCCGTCACGGTGATCTGTCGGACGTCAAGCGCTTCAATCTCAAGTATTGCAGGCGTCTCGCCAGGTAGATTGTCGAATTCGTAACGATAATAGGCGCGATATGCGCCCACTTCCAGTGGCGATGCCTGGACGGCTTCCTCCCATACCCCCTCGGTAATTTCAAGTTCAAGAACGGCTGCTGCAAGATCAGGAACCAGCACCGTACCGTCTCCCGCTTCCACCCGTGCCAGCGGATCAATGTCCGTCCAAATATGACCACACTCCGCTGTCATGGGATGTTCCGGCCACAGGAAAATGGCGCTGGGTTGTTTGCCCCAGGACACCAGCAGCAGGGCGGTATTGTCAATGATGATTGTACTCAGATCAAAAACATCATGTTTCGGCACATCATCTTCGCGCCAAGAGTATGTGCTGTCTACGTCATACCCGGCCTGTACAAGCGCCGTCGTCGCATCATCTTCGTGCATGCCGACAACATCCGGCAGATTCACCCACACCTTCACCTGGTACGGCGACAGCGGCGTAAACGGAACAAGCGTCCCCGGCGCCGGGTCTTGGTCATAGACCCCCACTGGCGCGCCTACCTGTCGGCTAATCTCCGGATTTACCGCCAGCCCGTCAATAGCGCCCAACGCATTTTTCGCCTCAATTTCGGTCATGCCAATCAGGTCAGGCACTTCAACTGCGGGACCCTTGGATACGTAAATGGTAACTACTGTTGTAAAAGCAGCGACCTCAATGGGAAATTCAGGGTTCTGTCCAAAGACGACGCCGGGCAAGTGTTCGTAGTTCCAGTCCTCCACGACATCAACGAGTAGATGAGTATTTAGAAGTATCGCTTCCGCGTCCGCCTGGGCTATTCCTGTGACATTCGGCGTAACAACCATGCAGTTGTCGTCCACATGAACATAGCGCGCGCCTTGTATTTCATCGCTGTTTCCCGCCTCGTCCTCAACATAATAATCAAGCAGGTAATAGCCCGGCGTCCAGGTGAATTCCGTATAATCAACCGCGCCGCCAATTGGCTCGAAAGTGCTGGCATCAAGCGGCCATACGGCAACCTCGACATCGTACCAATCCAACAAAGGCGAGCAAAGGTCGTATATGTTTGTCAAACTTGCAAGTTCGACATAATCCCAAACAGCAAGGCACTCCACGCCTGTTACGTTGTATGTCTTGTTGCCCACATGCTTCGGGTTCGTGTTCCCAACAGGGTGCAGATTAATCACTGGGGGCGTGGTATCCTCAACAGTCACCACCCGTTCGCGTTCGGCGGCGAGATTACCGGCGGTGTCGGCGACGTTGTACCGGAGGAGATATGTTCCAGTTGTGGTTACATCAACGGTTCCCATCGTTGCAATGGCGTCGGTAATATCCGCGCCGCATCTATCGGTTGCCGTCACGCCAGTGTTTGTATAGTCATCGCCGCACTCTACAGTTACGCTGAAAGGGTCAACATCAATTTCGGGGGATGTCGCTATGCCGCCGCCTATGTCCGTGCCGGATCGCGCGCCTATTGCGTTCGGCGGATCGGAATTGTCCGTTAGCGTTGCGTCAACAGTTATAACAACGTTACCGCCCTGTCGCATGAGCTGGCCGCCCAGGCATGAGGTCCAAAAAAGATAGAAGGTTGTGTCGCCTTCCTCTCCCAAGACATGGTTGGGAGTCGCGGACAGTGTACCCGCCCCTGCTCCAGAGATGACGTAGTTGGCCGGGGCGGTAGCGCCCGCACCCATTTCCTTCGAGAACTGAACAGTTACAATGTATTCGCTACTCACATCCACCGAGACTACATTGGGGCTGTCTGGGTGAACTACATACACTGCGCGTTCTCGTATTCCTACGTTTTCCGCGCTGTCGCTTACGGTATAGGTCACGGTATATTCGCCGGTCACGCTCGTTTCAACTGTGTCGCCGCTAATCTCGATGTTGTCAGTCAAATCGCCGTCGCAATTGTCCCAGGCCGAGACGCCCGGATCGCTGTAAGGGTCGCCAATAATAACGGTCACCTCTTTGGGCGGCGTAAGTGTAATCATGGGCGGCATGCTGTCCACCACATTCACCATGCGCGTTACTGACAGTTCCTCGCCCCACCCTGAAGTCGCCTCATAGATGCGTTCATACACGCCCACAACATCCGGGTCTACCGCGCCCGACGCCGTCACTTCAAGGGCCGTCACGCCGTTATCGTCTACCGCCGTTACGCCTGGATCATCAAAAGAATCCCCGCATTCAACAGTCATTGGATCATCACCAAGAAGCATAA
>SLFT01000068.1 GCA_007124105.1 Candidatus Hydrogenedentota bacterium
ACATTGAACGTTGTATAGAAATAGGGGTGTATGCCTCGACGTTGCGGCAACCAGACGTCATCTGGCTTGGTTAACTTGTATCGCAGAATCTGTCGCCGTGCCTATCGGATGCAGGGCGCTGTTAAATAACAGGGATTTAGCGTTGATTACGAATATACTAATGAGGAAGGAAGGGCTGTGCTGACTACAACGGTACGCAATCTATCTAAAACATTTTTAGCCGCATGTCTTGTGTACAGCGTCTCTGTACATGCTCAGCAGGCGGACGAATTTGTTGACTACGAAGACAACTATCAGGATGACGGCGGACAAGTATATGAGGAGGAGTACGTACAAACTCCCTATACGACGCCGCCGGCGCAACACCAGGAACAACAACAGTACGAGGAATACTACGATCCCAATGAGGACGTATATTATGAAGAACCGCCCGCGCCAATTGTGACGCCGCGCTCCGCCCGTCCCATAGAACCCGGCATGCGTCCCGCCCGTCCACCGGCCCCCACGGAACGGATGCCGCGCAGACCTGAACGTCCGCCGGCGCCGCGCGCGCCGCGCGAACCCGCTGTTCCCGGCGCGGTTCAAGGGCATCCGTTGGCGTCCGAAGAGAAGGCGGGCGTCACGCCAACCGACCCAATATCTTTCGATTTCCAGGATGCGCCGCTGTATGACGTGGTGGAATCCATCAGCCGTTTAACGGGCCGCAATTTTGACGTGGACCCCAACATCTCCGCTACCACGGTCACCATTATTACGCATGACAAGATTCCGCCTGAGATGGCCTTTGAAGTGCTTGAATCCATCCTTACATCGCGCGGTTATTCGATGGTGGAAAGCCTTGACGGCCACTTAATCAAAATACTGCCCACACAGGAGGCCACCGGCTCTGAAAAGGTGCCGCTTATCATGGACCGCGATCACTTGATCGAAGGATATGACGGTTTCTCGACCCATATCCTCACAATCGAGTACGGCGAAGCGTCCGAGATTCAACAGGCACTGCAAATACTGGGTTCCCAGAACGTGCAGATAGATGTGTACGCGCCGACCAATACCATGATCATTACTGACACGGCCGATGGGTTGCGGCGCATGTTCAGTTTTTTGGAAAAAGCGGATGTGCCCGGGTTTGATACGAGCATGGAGATATTCACGCTTGAATATACGCGCGCCGAGGTGTTGAGCACACAAATCGAACAGGTCTTGATGGTGGATACCACGCCTGGGATGATGCGGCCCGGCCCACCGCAGCAGCAGGCGCCCTCGCCGGTGCGTCCGGTCAGGGCAACCAGGCCCACGCCAATGCCACAACGCCGCACAGGATCGGAGATTATCGGTTCCCGTGAAGAGGTGTTGCGCATGGTTCCCGACGAGCGTCTTAATTCGCTCATCGTTGTGGCCACGCATGATATGATGACGCGCGTTCGCGATTTGGTGAAACGCCTGGATACGCCTACCCCTTACGAAGCGAACAATATGCATATCTATCAATTGCTGAACGCGGAAGCCGAGGCAATCGAGCAGGCGATTCAGCCGCTCATCAGCACGGCGCCGCGCCGGCAGGCCGCGGCAGGTCCGGCAGGCGGCGGCGGGGGAGGAGGAGGAGGGGGGCCGGCGCCCGAGATAGCCCCCTTCGAGCAGCAGGTAACAATCACCCGTTATGATCGCACCAATTCCTTACTTATTGTTGCCTCGCCCCAGGATTACAAACTACTTGAGGCCTTCATCGCGCGCCTTGATTTGCCCCAAAGGCAAGTATGCGTGGATGCCGTGGTAATGGATGTAACCATGAACAATGATTATGGCCTTACCGTGGACGCCGCGTCTATCGGCGGCCATGACGGCTTTGGCATGACCAATACCGCCACCATCTCCGAGTTGATGCAGACCGCGCAAACCGCCGGCGAGATTGTGGGCGGTCCCCGTGCCGCATTACGCAGCGCCGTCTTGGGGCTGGGATCAAGCGGCGGCATGACTATGGGCGTTTATGACGACCTCACATTCAGCTGGCGCGGACGTCAGATTAAAGTCCCCTTCGTTCCCGTGCTGTTCCAGGCCATGGAAAAGATCACGGATGTCGAGGTGCTCTCGCAACCCAGTCTGGTCACAATGGACAACGAGGAAGCAAGCATTGTTGTTGGTCAGGAAGTGCCGTTTATTACCAGTACGAGTTCCTCGCGCACAACGGACGGCAGCTTCGACAGGGGTGCGTACGGCGGCTATACACGTGTTGAGCGACACGAGGTTGGCGTGAAATTGCAGGTTACGCCCCAAATATCCGAGGGCGATAACGTGATGGTGACGGTGGACCTGGAGATATCCGATACAGACGCCACACAGATAGGTACCGTGGACATTGTGGGGCCGACGACCAATAAATCCCTTGTAACGAACAAGACTCTCGTAAAAGACGGTTCAACGGCGGTTATTGCGGGGCTTATTCGCGACAGCGCCTCCCGAGACGTTACACAATCGCCCGTGCTTGGCGATTTGCCGTTGTTGGGATGGCTCTTCAAGTCACGAGGTATTCGCCGCGAAAAGCGCAACATGGTGGTGCTGGTCACCCCTCATATTATCAAAGAGGGCATGGACCTTGATCGTCTCACGCATCACAAGATTGATGAATATTACGACGCCAATGTACAGGAACTTTTTGAATCCGGTTTCTTTGACAAGGTGTTCCGTAAACACGACATGCGCAAGAATTATCGCCCCACCTTGCAGCGTTCGGAGACGTTAAGCGGCAGACGCGCGATCCAGGGATACCGGCGCGGCGATATCGAAAGGTAATCATGCAGACGGCAAAAGGACGCAAACTCGGCGAAATACTGGTGGATGAAGGATGGGTGCATGCCGAGCAGGTTGAAGAAGCGCTGGAACTGCAAACCCTGCGTCCGAGACGTCTGGGCGAACTGTTGCTCGATCTGGGCTATGTGGAGGAGGAGCATGTATTACGCGCGCTTGGCGTACAATTCGGCCTCGAATTCGAACCGAATGTCAGAGGGCAGGTTGACGCCACACTGACCACCAAAGTACCCATCAGCTTCATTCGCGAGTATCACATGGTTCCGTATAAGCGGAACGGCATATCCTACCTGGTGGCCATCAACGATCCCCTTAATCTGCTGCCGCTGGACGATCTGCGACTACTCCTTGACGGCCCTGTCACGCCCATGTTGTGCGCCAAGGCTGACATCCAGTTTATTATTGACACCTATTTCGAGCAGCAGAGTGAAAACGCGGGCGAGCTGATTGACAACATCGTATTGAGCGACGAGGAAGGGGACGGCAAGGTACACACCCTTGACCATAGCGAATCCGAACGCGACTTGCTCGATCTGGCCAACGAAGCGCCCATTATCAAACTGATTAACCTAATCATTTCCGGGGCCGTGAAAGAGCGCGCGTCGGATATCCACCTCGAGCCCTTCGAGCATTCCGTGCGCGCCCGCTATCGTATAGACGGCGTACTCTATGAGAAATTTACTGTGCCCAAAACACAGCAGGCCGCGCTGGTATCACGCGTCAAAATCATGGCCAACCTCAATATTGCCGAGCATCGTCTGCCTCAGGACGGGCGCATCAAGATCAAACTCAGCGGCAAGGAGATTGACATTCGCGTATCCATCATCCCCATCGCCCACGGCGAACGCGTGGTGATGCGCATCCTCGAAAAGGGAAACTTTTTGTTCAGCCTTGAACAGTTGGGCATGGACGAACGCGATCATAAGGTCATGGACAAGCTCATCACCAGTTCCCACGGCATCATTCTTGTCACCGGCCCGACAGGCTCGGGCAAGTCCACCACGCTTTATGCCGCGTTGCAGCGGGTAAATTCACCGGATAAGAATATCATTACTGTTGAAGACCCTATCGAGTACCTTATCGGCGGCATCGGCCAGATTCAAGTGCGCCCGAAGATTGGCCTCACCTTCGCGGCGGGACTGCGCAGCATCTTGCGCCAGGACCCGGACATTATTCTCGTGGGTGAGATTCGCGATATGGAAACAGCCGAGATGGCGGTGCAGGCATCGCTGACCGGCCATCTGGTTTTCGCTACATTACACACCAACGACAGTGCCGGCGCCATAACACGCCTTATCAATATGGGCATTGAACCGTTCCTGGTCACGTCGTCCACCATCGCCATCCAAGCGCAGCGGTTGGTGCGCCGGGTATGCGTCCAGTGTCGGGAAAACTATCAGCCAGAGCCAGAAAGCCTCAGCGAATTAGGCGTGACTCCCGACGACCCAAGGATAGCTACAATTGCCCGTGGAACAGGCTGTGAAAAATGTTCGGAGCGCGGCTATTACGGACGCAGCGGCATCTTTGAACTGATGGCGATGTCGCCGCGCATCCAGGAACTTGTGTTGCAGGGCGCGGATTCGAATGTGGTGAAGCGTGAGGCGCGACGCGAAGGGATGCGCACCTTGCGCGAGGACGGCGCAGAAAAAATGTTGCGCGGCGAGACCACAATCGAAGAGATTCTGCGTGTTACACGTGACGAACTGCTGGAATA
>SLFT01000097.1 GCA_007124105.1 Candidatus Hydrogenedentota bacterium
AATTTCAAGGAAGCGCTGGACGCGCCGGGCGAATGGTTCCTGGATCGCGAAGGCGTCCTGTATTATTATCCTCTGCCCGGCGAAGACATGACCATGGCGGAGGTCTTTGCGCCAACCCTTGACCGTCTGCTGGTGTTTCAAGGCGGCCTGGACGCAGATGTGTATGTGGAAAATATCACAATCAAGGGTCTGGCCTTTCGGCACGCGGCATCGCCGTCTTCCATCGCCAACTTCGGCCCGGTGCAGGCCGCCGCCACCATTGAGGCGGCGGTCATGGCTGACCACGCGCGTCATATCACCATCGAGGACTGCGAAATTGGCCATGTCGGCGGTTATGGCCTGTGGTTTCGCAAGAACTGCCGGGAATGCGTTCTGCGCAAATCACTGGTACACGACCTTGGCGCGGGCGGCGTACGGATAGGAGAAAGCGCCCAGTCTCCCGACGAAGCCAGAGAAACAGCGTTGAATGTTGTGGACAACAACATAATCCGTCATGGCGGACGGCTCTATCCCTGCGCCGTGGGTTTGTGGATAGGATTCTCGCCGGACAACCGCGTGTCTCACAACGAAATCGCCGACTTCTTTTATACGGGCATTTCTGTCGGCTGGCGTTGGGGCTACGCGGACAGCTCCGCAAAACGCAATATCATTGAATTCAACCGTGTCCACCACATCGGTCAGGGCGCGTTGAGCGATATGGGCGGCATCTATACACTCGGCCCTTCGGAAGGCACGATTGTGCGAAACAACGTGTTTCATGATGTGTATGCCCACGGTTATGGCGGCTGGGGACTCTACACCGACGAGGGCAGCACGGGCATCCTCTTCGAGAACAATCTGGTCTACAACGTAAAGACCGGCGGCTTCCACCAGCATTACGGCAAGGAAAATACACTGCGAAACAATATCCTGGCTCTCAGTGAACTATACCAGTTGCAGGCTACCCGCGTGGAAGAGCATTTGTCTTTCACCCTCGAGAACAACATCGTATTCTGGGAAGAAGGAACCCTGCTGCAAGGGCCTTGGGACAGGGTACGCCATGTCAGCCGCAACAACTGCTTCTGGCACGCAAAGAACGCGCCGATAGACTTCGCCGGCAACACGCTGGAGGAATGGCAGGCGGAAGGGCGCGAGGAAGGCTCCATCATTGCCGATCCGGGATTCGCTGATCCGGACCAATATGACTTTCGGCTGGCCGAGGACTCCTCCGCGTTGAACATCGGATTCAAGCCTTTTGACCCGTCCCGCGCTGGTGTGATCGGCGACGCGGCTTGGATTCGTAAAGCGCGCGCAACAGAATATTCGCCGTTACAGCTGCCGCCGCCGCCACCGGAAGAAATCCCGAAGGCAGATTAGGATGCCCTGAAAGTTCCGCAGACAATACCACTTTGTGCGACATGACTGACATCGCTTCACACATGCAAACTGCCGTTGTCATGAAAATATCATGAAGCGTGGTGTGTGTTTGTTGTCTTGTTGAGTAATGACAGGCTTGCGCTACGCTTAGATAAAGGATCATTCGGCTCGCTGGGGAGCAGGCCCATACGCGTTGTCATGCACCTTGGTTCTGTCGGCGGCTTGGACTGCCTGGCCCGGATCGTGTTTCGGGAACCAATTGCGGTAGACCTCGCAGATGTCCTGCGGTACGCCGCGTATAACGACAGGGGTTTTGGGCGCGCGGAAGGTGTTGTTGTGAATGGCAATGGCCGTGCCCGCCACTTCTGTTCCATCCTTGCGGTCGCGCCCACCGTGCATGTCGAAACAATGGCTGAGCGATGTGCCCACTTCAATATTGTGTCGCGCGATATAGCCGCAGCCGGGACGGCCCGTGCCCGCGATGGAATGGCGGTTCCAGTCAAACAGGTTATATTCAATGATGGACGAAGCGGTGTTGTGCGAGATGCCGTAGCCCAGGCCGTTGTATTGGCAATGGTGGATGAAATTGTGATGAATGTGGTGGCCTTCGCCCTTCGTCAGTGAGATGGCCGCGTGACCGAAACCCGAGATATCGCAGTTGTCAACCTCCAGACCGTCGTATTCGGTTACAATGCCCCGCTGCGTTGGGAATTTGTAATAATAATCGTGCCTGTCGCCGCCCGGGCCAAAAGCGCGCCGGTGGTGGTCCAGGTAGCGTTTCGTATTGGGGCCGCGCAGGCGCAGTCCGGCAACGCGCGCATTGGGTCCCATCACCCGGATCATAATGCGCGTATCCAGGGCGTCGCTGAACAACAGCGCGCCAGGGGAATCCTCGACGCCGCGATTGCCGGCAAGGGCGACGCCCCCGGGAAGCTCGAGAACGAGTTGCTCGATGTATACAAAAGTGGTCATGTCTATCTCTACGTCATCAGGGATAAAGACGGTTTGCCCGGCTTCAACTTCAGCCAATGCCGCAATGAGTTCCTCGAGCGTTGTGACAATGAAATCGCCTGAAGCGACCGTGTTCAAATAACCCGTGCCGCCGCCGATGGGGCCCCGAGCATCGGCCTTTGCGCCGTAAACAACACCGTCGAGCTCAATGAAGGACGGTTGTTCCTCAGCGTCCGACAAGGCCGTCGCCAAAAGTAACGCCGCCAGAAATCCGTACAGTTTCATAATGGTTCTCCAAGTATAAAGGGGAAATATATACACGCGGCGCTGCGCAGCCACGTTGGGAAACGCAGGATAACACGCCGCAGCCGTTTAAGAAAATCCCGAAAAAAGTTCATAGTTATCGGCACGGCGATGCCGATAGTTACTTCGTATCTGATGCGGCGCTTTCTGTTAGCTGCCAGTCGTAGCGTTGTTCTCCCCGGCGTATGGCTTTTCGATTCTGTTGTTCGATCTTCAGACGTTCTTGATATTTCTCTTCACGCCACAGATCAATGCCGCTGATCACGTAGCCATCCATGCCGACATCCGGGTTCGCCGCAAAGGCCTCTTTGCCCAGTTCAATGATTTCCAACGCTTCACGATACGCCGACGGATCGCTGTCCTTGATTGCGCTCAGAATCGGGCTCATTTCAGGCCGGTCAAAAGTCACCAGGGGGCCCTGGTTTGCGTTATGCCCGAACTGCTGATTCAAGTCCCAGCCGGTCAATGCGCCCAGTTTATTGGTCTGTTCGTGATCTATTGGTGAACGTCCGCCGGGATGGGTGGGGTAGGACGTGGAATAGTCCGGATAAAAAACGGCGTTCATGTCAATCCACGCGACAATACGGTCAAAGGCCTCGTGGGGCAGTTCCACTGGTTCATGTGTATCGTGCTCATTCAAGAGCACCCGCACCAGCGGGCTGGCATGAGAACCCCAGGAATAGGCCGGCTGCACTTCCGCCGGTCCGCCGCCAACAACGTTGATGTATCTTTTGCGCCATAATTCGTTGTAGGAGGTGTTGTAGATAAGATTGCGGTCCGGCGCCAGAATCAGTGTTTCCCCTGCCGGTTCGCCAAAGTCATGACAGCGGACACAATGTTCGTCAAATACCGGTTGAACTTCGGTCATATAGTCAAACATACGCGCCGCGCCGTGCCAGCCCGTTAATGTATCCGGCGATCGCCTGGTCGCTTCGGGCATGCGCCCGGTCGCCGTCGGCGGCGCCATGCGTCGGTCGTCATGGCAGCCGATGCAGCCCAGCAGCTCGCCTGACTGCGCCACCGTGCCGCTGCGCATGGATTGTACCATCATACCTTTTTCGTCCAGTAACTGGAAATACAGAAATGTATCCGATGGAACGGCGAAATAAGCGGAGCCGTCTTCTTCCACCGGAACGGTTCCCAGAATACGCTTGGTTTCGAAGCTGTGCCAGTTCACCCCCGGATGGGTCTGTCCCTGGGCGTTCCATTGCCCGGGCACCCAATACCGTTTCTCCGGTGATTCCACCACCCGCAGATACTTGACCGCGCCCCGCTCGACACCGGCCATGTATGCGCCTTCATAGACATCCTGCACATAGAAATAGCCTTCGGCATCCTCGAAATCACGCCTGTACACGCTTTCGGGCGGTCGAGACCTGCGCGTCACCGGCATGGGGTTAAAGCAACCGGGCGATTCCTCATGCAACAACAGTTCATTGCCGAAAATATCCAACAGAAAAATTCCGGTACGGTTGTCATGGTCATGGGGCTGGCCGCTGCCGCGAGTCAAACGCGACACCAGGAAAAACGTATCGTTCAATGGGCAGGGGTCTTTATACTTGGGCGTTACGCTTACGAAGTCATCCCACACATTGTTTGCCGCGCCAGGGTCACGCACGCGTTCCATGGCGTTTTCAGGCCATATACGCCGCACCGGCCCGCGCCCATCCAATCCCAACCGACGGTCAATAATCGCGAGCGCGCCCCAGGAGAGGTCGTGACAGGACGAAAAAACGGCGATGGCCAGTTCCGTGCCGGGGATGCTGCGCGCGTCAATGACCGCGCCGGGCGACGGCGTGTTGTTGCCCCAGTAAATGGCCTGGTTCGTGCCGTCGGGATTAACCGTCCATAACGCCTGCGCGTCCCCGAAATTTCTGTCCACGTATTCCCAGCGATCATACAGGATGCTGCCGTCGGGCATAATGTCGTTGGGACGGTCAAACAACGTGTTTTTCGTGATTTGATGTATGTTTGCGCCGTCCGACTCCATCCGATAGATATTGCCCATAATATGCCGATTGCACATGCAATACTTGGGTTCACGGGTTGACGAGAATACGATGTCGCCGTTGGGCAGGTACAACGGATGGATATCGTCCACGTCCTCGAGGAAGGTCAGCTGCGTAAGACCGGTTCCATCCTTGTTGATCTCGTAGATGTGGTAACTGTCCTCCCGGTGCTGCCTCATGGAGAAGAGGACGCGCTCGCCATCCCAACGCACGCGCGGGTCCCGGATAACGCCGTCGGGAACATCAAGCAATGTGGCGACTTTGCCGCCATTGCCGAAATCAATGGTCTTCAACGCGCCGCCTGGACGAAATTCTCCCTGATTGAATTCGTTTTTCGCGTCAGGCGCAAAGTTATGGGTGTTGTGGTGATCATAGTTGTATTGATGACGCACCACATAAAGGATAGGCCGGCCGCTGACCAGCGGGTTGGCAAGCAGCGCCTCCCGTTGCAAGGCCAGTAATTCATCGAACGCGTGCGCCCCTCGGGCAAACCTTTCCTGGATAGCGTCCAACCGAAGCAGGAAGGCATCACCCCTGGGGTATTCCCGGCCAAAAGTTTCCATCAGGTCGCGGATGGCGGGCCTGAGCGATGCTGCGACGTGTTCCACGGGATGCCGCCCCGCAAGCGGGCTGTATTCGGAATCACGATTGCCTTCGGCTTCCACTGATTGCCCGAAAACGGCGGAAAGCAGCAGGGCGCACAGGACAAGCGTTACACCCGGTGAGAGGAATCTGTCTGCCGTTCTAACTTCCTTCTTACTGTCGAATCCGATGTCCATAAACTTTTTGAACTCCAATATAAACCTGAATACCGTTTCTGGCATTTATGATAAAGATGAAACAGTCCAGCGCTGTCCGATAATAGGCGATCACCGGGCGCTGTGTTCCAGTGCTTCGATGGCATCGAGGATGCGCGCTTCGAGCCCGGCTTTCCAGACGTTGGGCATACCGTAAATCAACTGGGAACTGGCGCCTTCATAGCCGCCCTCTTCAAGCACACGCTCCGAGGGCAGGTACGACATGAGATCGTTGGCGTAGCCCATAACAAAAGTGTCTTCGCCCAACCTTTCCTTGACGCGCAGCGCGTATTCAACCATCACCTCGCCGCCGATGGCAACCAGCCGTTGGTCGCCCAGACGCCACAATTGCACGGGCACGGGCCAGGCCTCGGGAAGCGTTTCGCCCGCCTCGAGTTTGTCAAGCATCCATTGGTTGCAGCGTTGTTGATAGCCGCTTGTTTCCTCAACGCGCGACCGGTACGCATCCATGTCTGGCGCGGGCTCGAGGTCGAGCGTTAGCTCGTTGTAGGCAACGCGCAGCCGCGCATCCAAGGGACGCATCTCCTCTTCGAGCGCGCATCTTACCGCAGCCGCCAGTGTGTGTCCGTACTGTCGCGCCCGCGCCACGGTGCGCCCCACGCGGGGCATGGCCTTCTGGTCGCCGCCGCATCCGGCGAAGAACAAGGCTGTCGCGCCTGGATAGGCCTCCTCCAGGAATAACTGCGCGTAGCCGGTGAAATCGCCGCTCCATTCATAACCGGCGAGCGCTGTCGGATGACAGGCGTATCCGAACACAATTGCGCGAAGGGCGCCGTCTTCACCCACCACGCGCAAAGTGGGAACGGAATGGTCTGAGGGGCCAACCGGCATGGTGGCGGGCGTGAGGGCGGATTCATTGTTGTTGCGATTGTTCACGGCGATGCGGGCGACGCTGCTGCCCGAAGACAACGCTGCGGGCGCAAGCGATTCCAACGCATCGCCCACAAGAGCGACTATTTTGTCCTCGAGCGCGGCGGTATAGCGCATTGTGGCGACATCGTGCGCCGCATCCATGGGATACATACACCGCAACGAATCGCCAATGACGGGGCCGCCGTGGGTGTGCGATGCGCTCAGGATGACGCGGGCGCGACCAAGGCCATAATCCGCTTCGATCCGGTCGCGTATATTGTCTGATACCGCTTTGGGAAAGCCCAGCAAGTCGCTTGTCACCAGTACGCCCCGGTTGCCGTCGCTGTCCTGCAACGCCAGCGCTTTGGCCCAAAGCGGCAGCAGTACGCCTTCCGAGGGGCGGTCCCGTGAAGCGAATCCGCCCATCCACAACGGTTCCTCCGGCGTAATCTCCACGCGCGCTACGCCGGCCAGCCAGGGCATATCCACGGGCGTCTTCGCCGTTGCGGGCGTTAAGACTGCCCAAAACAAAATAAGCGCAAGCAGCGCATAAAAAGGCATTCGGGTAATAGTTGTCAGCATGTGGCCGCTCCTTATTATGGAGAAACCGCTGCGGGATAAGCGTTTCTCCCGAGATAACATTGTCGGCGAGGGCTTGTACATGGTAAGAAGGATATTCCTATCGTAAATGCGAATGCAACCAGTGGCAAGGGCGTTGCCAAACAAGCCGAAGCGCCTCGGGTTCGCTATAAGGTCAGTACAAGGACAGCATCGCACAATACAGGTCGCGACAACGACGTTCAATGTCCATCAGATTCGCAAAGGCAACATTGAAGTCGTCTTGCGCCACGGTGAACAGGCCGTGGCCATAGACGATCACGCCGCGGCGGTCCTGCATGGCGGGCGGCAGTGTGTTGCACAGACCAAAGGGGCCCGTACCTACTTCGCCCGGTACAATGGGGATGTCCTCGACAAACCGCGCTTCGGGACAGCGCGTATGGCATTGTCCGGCAAAGGGGCAGTCTTCTTTCTGGCAGTCCAACGACAAAATAACGCTGAACTTGGGGTGCCCGTGGAGCACGGCGTTCATGCCTGTATTAAGAACAATCTCGCGGTGCGCGGTTAACTCGCTTGATGCGGTGATGCCGGCGCAACTCGACCCGTCAATTGGACACGGGTCTATGCATCCTTCGAGTTCGTCCAGCGACGAGCCGGTCTGACTGATATACAAGGTGTCTCCAAAGCGATACGATACATTGCCAAAGAACGAATCCACCAGGTGATGGGCGACAGTGACGCGGCCCGCTTCGATGAGCGCATTGTAGACCGCGTCCTCGTGGGTAAAGGGCCCGTTCATAAGCGTTGGCGACGTGTCGGGAAATTTATCGAGCAGGGGTATGGCGACCTCAAAAACACTGCGCTGTTCGTTGGAGAGACGTCCGGCGCGACTGTCAACAAGGTAGTCGGCAAAAAACTTCACAAAACAGGCGAAGCACACGGAACTAAAGAAAATAAACGCTTGCTCCGGACTCACCATCCCCCAGGCAACAATGCCATGCCCGGGGATAATGACGCTCTTGCGTTGTTTGAGCGCGGCCACAATGGCGTTTGCCTCAAACCGGTCTACAACGGGTAAATCATGCATCATGGTGCGTGTTTCGCAATCGCTGGGGCGAATAGCGCCTTTGGCGTTGCTTGCCAGATAGGCGATAATCGAACGATAGGGTTCGGCGGGCTCGGCAAACAACAGCGAGTTGATGTTCAGTCCGGCGAAAACCTGTTCGAGTTCGGCGCAAGCGGGGTCCGTCCTGTTCCAGACCAGATTCGCATCGAGGCCGCCCACGAGCGGCGCGCCCGGTTCGGCCAGGCCGGCGGCGACGAGTTTATGCGCGTATTTATCAACCAGTTCTTTCATGATGGAGTCTCTGTTGTGTCTTCTGGATTCCAGTCCAACCCAAGTTCGTCAGCCTTCTCGCGAGTAGGCCTTCCATCGGCGTCCAAGCCGCGGACGCGGTAGTAATCGCGCCGCGCTTCAAGAAAATCTGTGCGATTGATGGGCGGAATGTCAATAGCGTTTCCGCTGCTGCCTGGCTCGGTGAAGAAACGGGATGGGAGGTCGTCGTCCACAGCGGTGAAGCCATTCAAAGCGTTCATGATCCGCTCGTTGTAATAGATGCGTTCGCCCGCGTGGAGCAGGTCCTGCGCGGTGGTTGTCACGCCCGTGACGGCTGTGAACGCCTTGGCGTATTCTTCGAGCGAACTCGCGAAGAAGACGAACTTGCAGGCTGTCAACGAATCCACCACTGCGTTCACGTCTTCCGCAATCTTGATAATTCGCGCCTTGCCCGCGAACGAGAAGCGGTCGGTGGCCACGGGCTTACGCAGTATCTCATGACTGATCGGGTAGGCGCGAAGGTGGCAGCCGCCGCGCGTCGAAGTAGCGTAGGCAAGGGCCATGCCATAAGCGCCGCGCGGATCGTAGGCGGCGAGTTCCTGTTTTTTCACCGACATGGACAACTCAGGATGTCCGCGCGACGCCGCGTATCGGTAAGAACCGCGCGCCAGTTCACGACCCACGCCGCGTCCGTGTCCAATATCCTCAAGTAACGACAGCGCCTCTTTCCCCGACAGTTTTCTGTCTTCGATTTCGGCGTAACAGGACAGCGTTGCGCCGGCGGTGATGGTGTCCATGCCCAGCGCCGCGCACAGACTGTTGGCCCGGGTCACGGTCTCCATGTCCTCGTTTTCGATGAGCGCCGTAAAATGGGACATGGTCTCGAATTCCGGCAGGTGCGTACCGTCGTCGGCCACGCGCTTGCACAATATGTGGCATCCTCGACATCCAGTTCGCTTGTCGCCGTAGCGTTTTTTGAAGGCTGGCGCGTTAAGATTATGCGCCGCTGGAAAATAGGTGGCGCGAAAATTAGCGGTTGGCATCATGCGACGGCTGTCCATCAGATCATAAACAGCGCCCGTGCCGAAATGGGTGAGTCCCTGTTCGCCAAGCAGGATGGGACTCGAGGCGATAAGGCGGTGGATGTCCTCGCGCGCTTTTTTAAGGGCCGCCTTATCATGCACCGCGACCGTTCCGCTGCCTTTAACAGTCAGGTACTTGAGATTCTTTCCCGCAAATACGCCGCCCAGACCGTTGCGTCCCACCGCATAAGAACCATCCACCATGATACATGAAAACAGGACGCCCTGTTCCGCTGCGGGCCCCACCACAGCTGTTGCGCCTTTGCCTTTTATCTTCTCGTAAACGGTTCCCGTATCAAGGCCGACGAGGGCTTGGGCGTCGTGGAACGTTACGGAAGCGTCCATAATCTCAATGCCGCTCAGGTGGTCGCAACGCCCTGTCAACACAATGCCGTCATAGCCCGCCCGCTTGATTTGTCCGCCCAATTTACCGCCGACGGATGCGTCGCCAATGGTGCCAGTCAGCGGCGATCGCGACATTACGTGCATCCGACCCGAGGTGGGGGAGGCCGTGCCCACAAGCGGCCCGGTCATGAATAGCAACGGCGTCTCGGGCGCGTCCCAGGGGTCGGTCGCCCAAGGGAGAAAATAAGCGCCGCAAAGGCCTTTGCCGCCAATATGCCGATGATACACGTCGAGGTCCGGGCGTTCCACCCAGTGGGTGCGCTCGGATAAGTCAATGTAAAGAATTGCGCCCATCCAACCATTCATAATAGAAGTCTTTCAGAAAAGGAGTTGATCTTTCTTTCGCGTTCGGGAATTTGCTGGATACAGTGGTGCGGGCAAAGAGCAGACCCGCTTAAAACGATTCCTGGCCTTTCAGCGATCATGCGGTCACTCTTATATAAATACGCGGGGGTTAAAGAAATAGTATGTCTGCGGCTATTAGACCAGATTACAAGGCCGGGCTTCAACAGACAGCCAGACAGCGAAACGACTATTTCAGAGCGCCTTCATGGGCAACAAGCGGTTTTTATATCACGCCGCGCTATGTTATTCTTGACCCAAGACAACAGAAAGGCGAATAAATGCGCAAAAGATTTCTTGTATTTACATTTGTCATGAGTGTTTGTTTGGTTATTTCCGGCGTTGCTGTCGCCCAGGTATTTGAACAAGCCGGCGGATTGCATACGCGCCGTCAGGTCGAGGCGGCGCGAACAAGAATTGCCGCATCGGAACACCCCTGGAAAGCCGCGTATGACGCCCTGTTGAAACAGGTACACAGCGGTCTTGATACACCCACCGAAGCGGTTGCCGATTTTAATGTTCCCGGTTTCTATCATGATGCCGAGGGGCATCGTTCTGCGCTGAGGGCGCTCGCGCATGACGCGTGGAGAGCGTACTCCTGCGCGGTCGCTTATCAGCTGACGGCGGACGACAAGCGCATCCAGTACGCTGAAAAAGCGCTTGAAGCGCTGGACGCGTGGGCCGTGATCAACAAGCAGGCCAGCGGCTATGACGGCAGCCTTGTAATGGCATACGCCGGGGTGGGACTGGTATTCGCGGCGGAACTGATGACTGATTATGACGGTTGGGACAGCGCATCAAGGGAACGCTTCGAGGGTTGGCTTACAACGGTGTTCCTGCCCACATGCAGGGGCATCGTTGACCGGTCAAACAATTGGGGCGACTGGGCAGTGCTTGGCTGTATTGCCGCCCATTCGTTCCTCGGCGACATGGACGCGGTTGATGCCGACATTGCGCTTATTCGCAGAAAGATCGGCGACGCAATTGACGCAGACGGCAGTATGCCCCACGAAACGCGCAGAGGGAAGCGGGGGATATGGTACACCTATTTTGCCCTGGCCCCGCTGACCGCCGCGTGTCAGGTGGCGGCGAATGCGCGTGGTGTTGACCTGTTCCGTTATAAAGGCGCAAACGGCGCAGGCGTGGAAGAGGCGCTTGATTACTTGTTTTATTACTGTGAGAATCCCGAGGAGTGGCCGCACCATACAGAGGACGACCTCGCGCATCCAAAACCGAACCAATGGCCGGGCAATCTGTTCGAGGCGATGACCGGCATATACCCCGATAAAAATTACGAGGCATGGGTGGCAGACGCCCGTCCGATAATGGTGTTCGGACATCATTACGCCTGGGCGGTTCCGACCGTGTTGCGCACCCTGCCGCCTGGCGAATTGGGCAACTGATTCGCAATAGTTGGGCTACACGGCTGCGCCGTGGATGAAGGGAATGTCTTCTGCCGGTGTTTACGCCTGTTGAAACATCGCTGTCAGACAAATATGTCTCATGTAAATTTCTTTCACACGCGACAATTCGCCGAGCCCACGAAGCATGTGTCTATCACGCTTCCGCAGCACTTATTTTACGCAGGGCAACCATTTTTCTGACAGCTGCTATCAGATTAAGAGACTTACGACAGACGCGCCCGGGAAGGCGCGTCTGCCGAACATCTTCAAAGTTCTATCTTTGGGTTGCGAATAAATGCCGCATCACAAGCCTGTAAGCGACGCCTAAACTTCGGTTACACTTGGAATCTCGAAACCGGCCCGATTGGGGTCTTTGAGCAGTACATTGGCCTCGTCCGCGAAATCGCCAACATGACGTTCCGTTTCGGGATCGAAGGTCAGCCACGGGCCGACAATATATTCGTTGCCGTCTTCAGGCATGCCAACGCCGTTGGCCATGACGTCGTGGAGTCGTTCAAAATGTTCGTAGGCTTCTGGTCTGTCGCCAAAACTTGCCGATTTTGCGTTGAAGGGCATTTTACGACCCAGGCGATAAGAGTTGTTCATGAGGTGGCCCAGCACACTGCCGTAATGGGCGTCGTAGGCGTCGCCGTTGGCCATGGTCGGGTCATTCGCGCGGCAGGCGTTGATGAAACTTCCATAGTTGCCGCCCGGGGTTACGTGGCCGTCGGGCACATCAATGTCTTCGCCCACGTCGCTGCCCTTGGCGTAGTATTTTCCGCGGATGATCTTGCCGCCGTCCTCGAAATAGTATTCGTTTTCGACCTGATGCTCATAGCCCTCGTAGTTGACATTGCGGACATTAAAGAACACCTGCTGTCCATTGGGGAATTCGGCCAAGGCAAACATGGTGTTCGGCGTTTCGCCCTGGTCATCCCATTCAAAGCGGCCGCCAATGGCCATGGCGCGTACCGGATGGGTCTGGTCTTTGTCTATGGCCCAACGGGCAACGTCCAACTGGTGGGTTCCCTGGTTGTTCAGATCGCCATTGCCTGTGTCCCAGAACCAGTGCCAGTTATAATGCACGTAGTTGCGATGGAACTGCTCGACTTTCGCCGGGCCGCGCCACAGGTTCCAATCCAGATGATCCGGCGGTTCCTGTGGCTCTCTGAATCCAATGCCGCTTCGGGGTTTGCAGCAATAACCATAAGCGATCTTTAGTTTCCCGAATTTCCCTGCATGAATCGCTTCGTGCAGCCCCGCCTTCTTTGCGTCACTTCGTCTTTGTGTGCCATGCTGCACCACAACGCCGTATTTCTTTTGCGCTTCCACGGCAACCCGGCCTTCAACAACATCGTGGCTCATCGGTTTTTCGACAAACACATGTTTGCCGGCCTGCGCGCCCCATATTGTCATCAGCGAATGCCAGTGATTGGGCGTTGCGATGGACAGCGCATCCAGGTCCTTATCTTCAAGCGCTTCGCGTACATCCTTGAGCCCCTTTGTTTCAAACTTGCCTTCGGCGCGTTCATTCACCGCCTGTACTGCTCTGCCCAGCACCCGCTCATCAGGATCAATCACGTAAGCGATTTCAACGTTCTCCTGATCGAAGAAACCGCTGAGATGCGAGCGACCGCGACCGTTAAGGCCCGCTACAGCAATGCGTAGACGGTCATTGGCGCCCATTACCTGCCCCGAGGCTTTTGTGCCGGCAAGGATCAATGAAGCGCCCGCAATCGCGGAAGAAGATTTAATAAACTGACGACGACTAATTCTTGACATGTCTTGATTCTCCTTTTGTTGTCAGACAGCTTACATTATAGCGCGTCGCCATACACGAATCAATAGAACGAATTTATGGAAATATCAAACAATTTGTGGGAGTAAAGTAAGGGTGTGTATCATACAAATGCAAAAGCGATATTCTGATTGCTTTGGCAACACATTTAGAAATTAGATGGTTTGCGAAGAGAAAGGAGGTTTGTGATGGAGGAAACGAGCCATGAAGCGTTATGGCAACATGTGCGTCCTGAACGTGTGGTATGGGCTGTGGCCGAACACGAGGGCAAGCGTAGTATATGCCCGCTAGGTTGGAAGATGCGCACATCGGGTTCACCGCCCATGATGGCCATCAGTGTCGCGCCCACGCGCTATACCCACGAACTGATCGTCGCGTCCGGCGCATTCGTGTTGGCGTGGCCCGGACGCGGTCTGGCGGAAGCGACCCTCTTCTGCGGTACGCGCAGCGGACGCGACACGGACAAATTCGCGCATACCGGGTTAACGCCGCTTCCAGCGCGGCATATCCAGGCGCCGCTCATCAAGGAATGCGTCGCCAACCTCGAGTGCCGTGTGGCGACTCAGATGACTTCCGGCGACCACACCATTTTTGCGGGTGAGATTCTCGCCACATGGATTGCGGATCAGCCCGGGCAGATTCTCTGTACAATAGACCACGCGGAAGGCTACGAATTCCTTCTTGAAAAGGGCGGCTACCGATTTGGCGTTGTCAAAGCGTGATAAAGTTACAGCAAGGAGATGATGATGGCAAATACACGAAGAGAGTTTTTAGCGGGTTCCGCGTCGCTGACGGCGGGCATGGTATTGGCGCGGGACGGGTCTGCGACGACGGAAGAGGCGTCAAACGCCAGGCGGCCCAACATTGTGCTCATGTTCGCTGATGACGCCGGCTATGGCGATTTGAGCTGTTATGGGCATCCAACGATTAAGACGCCCAACCTTGACAAACTGGCCAAGGAAGGCATGCGTTTCACCTCGTTTTACGTGCATCCCGCGTGTACGCCGGCGCGGGCGGCGTTGTTGACAGGGCGCTATCCCGTGCGCCCGGGAGGCGTGGCCGGCGTGATAGGGCCTGATTCGGATGAAGGACTTCCCGCCAGCGAAATTACCATGGCAACAGCGCTGCGCGCTGCGGGATACCGCACAAAATGTGTGGGCAAATGGCATTTGGGCCACGCCAGAGAAGCGTTCATGCCCACCTCGCACGGATTCGAGGAGTATTACGGTCTGCTCTACAGCAACGACATGATCAGGCCCTGGGTGAACACCGACAAGCCATTGTCCTTGTATCGGGACACAGAGGCGATCGAGCATCCCGTGGACCAGAGCACGTTGACAGAACGCTATACGACCGAGGCGGTCCAATTTATCAAGGAGAACGCCGGGAATCCGTTTTTCCTGTATGTACCCTACACCATGCCCCATCTGCCCCTGGCCGTATCAGAGCGATTCCGCGGCAGATCGCGCGCGGGCCTCTACGGCGATGTGATCGAAGAGTTGGACTGGAGCGCCGGTGAGATCATGAACGCCCTGCGCGACGCCAATGTGGCGGACAATACCATTGTTGTCTGGCTGAGCGATAACGGGCCGTGGATCAATATGCCCGAGCGCATGGCGCAACCTGGGCCGCATGGCCTGGATAACAGGCCGTGGCACGCGGGCTCGTCGGGCCCGTTCCGCGACGCCAAGGGCACAACGTATGAAGGGGGCGTACGCGTACCCGCTATCATCAGGTTTCCCGGCCGCATTCCCGCAGGCGAAACCGCGCAGGAACCGGTCAATTCCACGGACCTGTTTCCCACGTTGTTGCGCGCCGCCGGCGCGGTGGTTCCCGACGACCGGCCCATTGACGGCAACGACCTGTGGCCGTTCCTGCAAGGCGAGGTAAACAAATCTCCGTCCCAGCACTATTACTTCTTCCGCGGCCGCCAGCTTCAGGCCATGCGTCGGGGCCCCTGGAAGTTACATCTGGCAAGCGGCGAGGCGGAATTATTCCATATCGAAAGGGATATTGGGGAACGGTTTAATGTAGCCCATGAGCACCCAGATATTGTAGCCTCGCTGCGAGACGCCATGGAGACTTTCGCCCGCGAGACAGAAACCGCGCTTCCAAGGAGCGCTGTATAATGGACGCATTACAACCGCAAGATACAAGCGGCGTGTGGAACCGACTGCTTCCGGAAACTTATGGCGCCGGCGCTCACGGTTTTACCTCCATTGCGAGCGATTTACCCCGCAGCGCGGGAATTTTCTCGAAAGAAACGGTTCCTTGTGTAAATTATATTATGGCTTGCTGGTGAGGAAA